>NZ_JBEOTA010000012.1:0-260148 GCF_040303265.1 Streptomyces sp. NPDC096040 | reverse complement strand
CCGCCGCGATCTGGCACAACTTCCAGACCGGGCAGGCGGTCAGCCGCTCACTGACCGCCTATGACCACTGACCGTGTTCGGAAAGACTCGTCTAGTGAAGAACGTCGTCGACTCCTCCAAGTACGTCAGCGAGTTCCGCCTGGAGGACTACCCGGTCGCCCCCGACGACGTCCTTCACACCGGCCGCGCCGCCTTCGACGCGGCCCTCAACACCGTCAACGTCGGCAAGTTCCACCTCTGTACCGCCTCGATCGGCATCTGCGAACACGCGATGTACGAGGCCGTCACTCATGCCCACAACCGCATCCTCTACGGCCGCCCCGTCACCGCCTTCCCGCACGTGCGCCGAGAGCTGGGCGAGGCGTACGTCCGCCTCGTCGGCATGAAAGTGTTCAGCGACCGTGCCGTCGACTACTTCCGTTCGGCCGGTCCCGAGGACCGCCGCTATCTGCTCTTCAACCCGATGACGAAGATGAAGGTGACCACGGAGGGCGAGAAGGTCATCGACCTGATGTGGGACGTCATCGCCGCCAAGGGCTTCGAGAAGGACAATTACTTCTCCCAGGCCGCCGTCGAGATCCGGGGGCTGCCCAAGCTCGAGGGCACGGTCCACGTCAACCTCGCGCTGATCCTCAAGTTCATGCGCAACCACCTGCTCGCGCCGATCGGCTACCCGCCGTGCCGACCCGCCTCGACGCGGCCGACGACACCTTCCTCTTCCAGCAGGGACCGGCCCGCGGCCTGGGATCCGTACGCTTCCACGACTGGCGCGCCGCCTACGACGCGTACGCCGAGGTACCGAACGTCGCCCGCTTCCGCGAGCAGGCCGACGCCCTGTGCGAGTTCGTGGCCACCGTCGCCCCCGATGAGGAGCAGAGCCGCGACCTCGACTTCCTGCTCTCCGTGGGCCAGCTGTTCGCGCTGGTGGTGCACGGACAGCTGATCCTGGAACGGGCTCGCCTGACGGACCTGGAAGAGTCTGTGCTCGACGAGCTGTTCTCCGTGCTCGTCCGCGACTTCTCCGGATACGCCGTCGAACTGCACGGCAAGGACTCCGCCACCGAGCAACAGCAGCGCTGGGCACTCGCCGCGGTCCGGCGACCTGTCGTCGACGAAGCACGGTCGGCGCAGGTCTGGGAGCGGGTCGAGGCACTGTCCGGGGCATACGAGATGGCGCAGTAACAGCACAGCCCAGCGATCCAGCGTACCTTCCGTGCGCGCCGGGGGCGTGGTAAATCCCATCGCGCGCGCCGGGGAGGTGCTTCTTTCTCCCGGCCACGGACCAGCCGCGCGGGACTGCGCGACCCTGGTGGTCATTCTCCTGGGTCACGCTGCCAGGTGTAATTCAAGGCGAGCGAGGTGGGTGGTTCGGGTGCGGTCGAGGGGGTGGCCGTTCCACCAGGCGTGGAGTCGGATCAGGTTCAGTGCGACGGCGCTGTAGACGTGTTCGCGGCTTGGGTGACCCAGTCCGCGGTGGGGTGCGCCGTCGCGCCGATAATGCGGATGCGTCGGTTGGCATGCTCGATGACGGCGAAGACATAAAGGGTTGCGCTGTTCAAAGTAGTGACGGTGAAGAAGTCGCAGGCCAGAGTCGCGTGGGCCTGACGACGCAAGAACGCGGCCCAGGTCTGACGGTCACGTACGGGCGCCGACTCAATCCCGTGCGCTCGCAGGATCTCCCAGACCGTGGACGGTGCCACCTCAGGATCGTCTCGGGTGAGACGATCAAGTGCAGCTGCCGCCGCTTGGGGCTGGGGAGCCGGTGGAGGAGCGCGGCCAGGAAAGCGCGGTCCGCGGGGGTGATGCGCGGCCTGTTGATCTGCCTCTGGAGGACAGCCAGTTGGTGGCGCAGCGTCAAGATCTCGATGTCCTTGTCCACAGTGCTCATCGGCAGCAGCCGTATGAAGGTGAACATGCTCGACATGGCCAGGCAGGGCAGTCGCAACAGCACGATCCACCACCCTGGCACGCCCACCCGGCGATCACTGGCCATTCGCGAGAATCTGCAGGCCACAGGCCATGGATGGGGTTTCCGGCACCCGCAAGGCCAGGCGCAGCAGCACGACAGATCATGATGCCGTCCGCGTCTGTGCGCGTGAAGACACCGGAGATGTCGGTGAGCGCGGCTTGAGGAATCAGTCGATCAAGGCCACCACCTGGGTGGATGACTTATCGGCACCCGCATCCCTCGGTCCTTGCGACTTCCGTACTGGCCCATACGAATGATTCACCGGCGCCGCAGGGTGAACAATGGCACCTTGTGTCCCGAGTCGACGGCCGGGCGGCCGCTCGCGACCATACGTTGACTCGTGTGCCGCTGAGCTACGCCTTTGTGAACTTGAAGCCCGGGGTGGGAAAGACGACCAGCGCAGTCTGGTTGGCCCACGCACTCCACGAGTCGGGTATCCCACCGCTACTGGTCGACAGCGACCCCGCCTCCTCCGCGCTGCGCTGGAGCGAATTGGCGGGCGGCTTCCCGTTTCCTGTGGTCGCTCTTCCGGTGGGCGATGTGCACCGGCGCGTGGACGACTTCCTGGGCGATCGGCAGGCCGTCGTATTCGACGCTCCGCAGATGGAGGACCACGCGCACATCGCCCGCAGCATCATGAGGTATGCAGGCGAATGGATCGTGCCGGTGACTCCGGCTCCCATCGAGCTGGATCGCATGGCGCCCATTGGTGGCGAGATGGGCGAGGTACAGTCCTTGCGCGTCCAGCCGGCCCGCGCCACCGTTCTGCTGAACCGAACGAATCGTGCCGAGGCCACGCGTACCGGTCCCGATGCCGACGCCCGCGAAGCTCTCAGCGAGCGGGGATTCGACGTGTTGTCCACGCACATTCCGCGGCTCGACCTGTACGCCCAGTCATTCGGAAGTCCGGTGGCAGTCAAAGCCTCGGCGTACATGGACCTCGCAGACGAACTCATCAAGCGACAGGACAAGGCATGAACCAGCGGAAGGACACCTACCGAGCCGCATTGCAGCGCGGACCGGACGCTGTCGTACCACGTCCCGTCAAATTCACTCAGCTGCACACCCGATACGTGCGGGTGACCATCGAGCTCGACACCGGTTTGCCGCGTGACCTCGTGCAATGGGCAGGGTCAACGGTGTCCACGATGGTGCGGGCCGGCGCCGCTGCCCTGCGACCCCCGAGAAGCGCCCCGTAAGCCGGGTGACGCAGTCAAGCCAGTGGACCGGCCTCCGCTCGCCCACTGGCTTGACTGCGCCAGGGTGATCTCGCTGGATGGCGGAGGCCCGGAAATATGCGCCCGGTGGATGCCGGTTCTCATGGGGAGGCAGCGAGGGCACCCGGCGGATTTTGGAGCTTGAGCCGCCCCTGCGCGGGTACGAGCGTATCGTTAGCGATCAACTCGCCCCTCGGACACAACTACAACTACTGACGATACGGTGACGAGGGCCTCGACCTTACGGTCGCGGTCCTCATTGTGTGTTCGTAGCGGATGGTGATACCCAGGGCTTCGTAGAGCGGACCCTTCTTGGCGACGGCGGCAACCTGAATGCGCTGCGCAATATCTCCAAGACTCTCAGTGATCTGCTGAATCTGTTGCGCGTCGAGGCGGCATCAGCTTTCTTCGCGGCCGAGCTCGACCGGCCACCGAAGCGCTCGTAGCGTTCCTCGACACACGCTCTCAGGTGTTCGGAGTCGAGCCGATCTGCCGAGTCCTGACCAGCCACGGACTGAATTCCACCGTCGCCGGGTCGCATCCGCCGTGAGGGGTGCGGGTGCTGAGCGAGGGTGGGTGTGCGGTGCCGGGCGCCGGTGCGCCGAGGCCCGAGGCATACCCGAGCATGCATACAACGATTCTGTCGGCTATGCGTCAGTTGACCCGCCGTTTGTTTTGCCTCCTACACGAGCAGGGCCCGTGAAGCAACTGAAGGCCTGGTCAGAGGGCGTCGACGCCACTCACCTTCCAGCCGTCGGAGGTGCGCGTGAGCGTCAATCGCACCCGGTTCAGGTCCAGCCGGGGCTCCGGGACCTGGGTGCTCTGGGTGACCTGGTTGACGAAGAGCAGGACGACGGCCTTGTCCGGTGTGGCCGACACGACGGAGGCGGCAGGGGCGCCGCCGTCGGTGGGTGTGGCCACGGTCGCCTTCACCACGCCGTGGTACTTCGTCGCGGTCGGCGCGACCACCGTCTTCGTGGTCTTGCCGTACTGGTCGCGGAAGTGCCCGGTCAGCAGGGCGCGGGCCCGGGCGAAGTCACGGTCGAGGTGCCGGTAGTCGTACGACAGCACGACCGGCGCGGCCTTCCGCGCGGCCGCGACGGCCTCGCCGCGGGCCTGCTCCGCCTGCTGCCCCTGCCGGTACTGCCACCCGAGGACGGCGGCCACGACCAGGGCCGCCACGAGGACGACGCCCAGCACCGCGGTGAGCACGCTCCGTCCGATCCTGTGCGAGGGGGCGCTCTCCTCCGGCTCGTCCTCGAAGGGCGCGGGCTCCGGAGGGTCCTCCCAGCCGCCCGCCGGGGGCTCGACGAGCAGGGTGCGTCCGGATGCGGCTTCCTCTTCCTGGCGGGCAGCGCGCTCGGGGCGCGCCGGCCGCCCGGCGCGCTTGGCCGCCGCGCGGGCGGCCGCGGTCATGGTGCGGCGGGCCGGGGAGCCGGTTCCGCGGGTGCGGGAGGTCGGGTTCGCCATGGTGTCTCTCCTCATGGATGGCCTCAGGGGTGGGTCAGCCGACGAACGTCACGTCCGAGGTCAGCCAGCGGCCGGCCACGCGCACGAGGTCGAGCTGGAGCCGGTAGGTGCGCGCCTGGCCGTCGGGCGCGGCGGTGTTGGTCACCTTGCTGTCGGCCACGACCAGGACCCGGGCCGAGTGCGCGTCGGACCGCACGACGCCCGCTTCCAGGACCTGCCCCTCGGACACCGACTTGTTCTCGACGACGAGCTTGGTCAGCTGTGCGGTCTGCGCGGCGAACTGTTTCCTGAAGTCGCCGGTGGCGCCCTTCAGCACGGTGCGGCTGTCCCGGTCGTAGTGCCGGTAGTCGAGCGAGGTGAAGTTCAGCGCCGACTGGCGGGCCGCCGCCAGGATGTCCTGACGGCGCTGCTCCGCCGCGCGCTGGTCGGCCAACTTCAGGCCCAGCCAGACACACAGCACGGTCGTCAGGACGGTCGCGGCGACGAGCCCCGCCGGCAGCAGCCTCGCCCGGCTCCCTGTCACGCCATCGGTCCCACGAGCAGCCATTGCCACGACTCCCTTCCGAACACGGTCTGTTCTCCGCCCGTCGAGCCGATCTCGACGGGCGTTCCGTCCGGGCCGGTCGCGGTGCCGGTCTCCGGGTCGTACGGGGCCACGAACGCGGCCTGGTTCGCGCCGGCCGAACCGGTCGTCGCGCCGGGCGCGTTCTGGGCTCCGCGTACCGAGGTCCTGCTGCCGCGCGGTGCCGTGCAGCGCGCGTCGGTGTTCGCCGGGCGCGTGCTGGTGTCGGCGGGGTCGCGCCGCTGGGTGCCGTAGCCCTGGGTGCACGCGGGTGGGTCGTCGGCGTTCACGGTCAGCCCGAAGTGGGTGGTGCCGTCGCCGGGGATGACCGTGTAACTGCCCGCGACCGTGAGCGGCAGCGTGACCAGGGCCTGTTCGACACCGGGCAGCCGGGCCAGGGTGATCTGGCCGCCGCTGATGAGGTTGGCCAGCAGGACCGGCACGTACGGCCGGGTGGACTTCAGCAGGGAGTCCAACTGCTGCGCGGCGGGCGCCGTGTTGCCGATCAGCCGGCGCAGATCGCCGTCGCTCGACTTCAGCTGCTCGGTGAGCGTGGCCAGGTCGCGGGAGAACGACTTGATGGCCGAGCCCTGGTCGGCCTGTGTCCTGAGCACCTTTCGCGAGTCCTCGATCAGCGAGACCGTCTGGGGAAGCGACGCGGATGCCGACTCCACCAGCGCGTTGCCGGAGTCCACCAGCCGGCTCAGGTTCGGTCCCGTGCCGGCGAACGCCTTGCCCAACTCGTCGACGGTGACCCGCAGATCGTCCTTGCCGACCGAGTTGACCAGCCGGTCGAGGCTGAGGACCAGGTCGGTGACCGGCAGCGGGGTCCGGGTGCGGCTGCGCGGGATCGGGCTGCCGTCCATGAGGTACGGCCCGCCTGACCGCCGTGGCTGGAGGTCGACGTACTGCTCGCCCACCGCCGAACGGTCGGCGACCACCGCGAGCGTGTCGGCCGGGATCCTCGGGGCCCCGTCCTCGATCTTCAGCGCCACCGAGACCCCGGACCCGGTCAGCTGCAGATCGCCCACGCTGCCCACCGGCACACCCCGGTAGGTGACCTCGGCGCCGGGGAAGACGCCCCCGGACTCGGCGAAGTCGGCGCGCACGGTGTACCCGCGGTGCAGAACGTCGTCCACCAGGCCCGTGTAGCGGGCGCCGACGTACGACACCCCGAGGGCGGTGACGGTCGCGAAGGCGAGCAGCTGGGCCCTGACCGTACGTGTGATCACGGCAGTATCCCCTTCAGCATCAGCTCGGCGAGGCCGAGGTCCACCCCGGGCGGGAGGCGACGCGAGCCGCCCCCGGTGCCGTAGGCGGCGGTGCACACCGGCGGGCACAGCAGGGTGCTGCCGTCGGAGGGCGTCGAGGGCACGGCGGGCGCGGAGGGCACGGGGGGCACGGACGGGGTGCTCGGCAGGGACGGTGTGCCCGGCAGGGACGGGGTGGACGGGAGAGGTGGGGGAGTGGGGAGGCCGGGAAGGTGCGGGGTCCCGGGGGCCGGGGACTTCCCGCCCTTGCCCGGCTTGCCGGTGACGTTGCCGTACAGGTCCGCCAGGTCGAGGTCGGCGGTGATCTTCAGGTTGACGTAGTCGCCCTTGACGGCCTCCGTCGCGTTGCGCGGGAACGGGTAAGTGGTGAGCATCTCAAGGGAGTTGGGCAGGTCGTCGCCCGCTTTGTTCAGCTCCTGCAGGATGGGCTGGAGTTTCTTCAGGTTGGCGACGGTGTCGTCGTGGGAGGCGTTCACCACCTTGGTGCCGGTCTTGCCGAGTGTGGACAGGGCGGTGAGCATCTTCGTCAGGTCCTTGCGCTGGTCGGCGAGCGCCTTCAGAGCGGGTGGCATGGTGTCGACGGCCAGGGCGATCGTCTTCCTCTCCTTCTTCAGCCGGCCGGCCAGCCGGTCGACGCCTTTCAGCGCGCGCACGATCTCCGCCCGCTGGCCGTCGAGGCCGCCGAGGAACGTGTCGAGCTGCTTCAGCAGGGACCTGACCCGGTCCTCGCGGCCGCTCAGGGCTTTGTTCAGCTCGACGGTGATCGTCTTCAGCTGGGCCACCCCGCCGCCGTTGAGCAGTGCGGACAGGGCCGACAGCACCTCCTCGACCTCCGGGTTGCGGCCGCTGCGGGACAGCGGGATGAGGTCGCCGTCGTGGAGCCGTCCGACGGGCGCGGTGCCGGCCGGCGCGGACAGGGCGACGTACTTCTCGCCGAGCATGCTCGTCTGCCTCAGGTCGGCGACCGCGTTGCCGGGCAGCTTCACCGAGTCGGCGATGCGCAGCCGTACCCGCGCGTGCCAGCCGTCCAGTTGCACCTTCTCGACCGTGCCCACGGTGACGTCGTTGACCTTGACCGCTGACTGGGGCACCAGGTCCAGGACGTCCCGGAACTCGACGGTGACGTGGTAGGCGTGGCCGTCCGAGGCGGCGGCGCCGGGAAGGGGGATGTCGTACCAGCCGTTGAACTCGCAGCCGGTCAGCAGCAGTGAGCCGACCACGGTCCATGCGGCCACCCGCCCCAAGCTCTTCACGCTCATGCCGGTGCCCCCAGGATTCCGCCGAGGGTCTTGTCGACCGTGCCCGTCCACGCCGGGGCCGACGGCACCTTGGGCAGGGAGTCGAACAGCTTCTTCAGCCCGGCGCAGTTGTCGTGGTCGTCGCCGGTTGTCTTCAGGATCGAGCAGAGCAGGGACGACGGATCCTGAGGGGCTTGCGCGTTGTTGCGGGTGTCGAGGGTGCCGGCGGCGGGGTTGTAGGCGTTCTGCAGGTTCGACAGGCCCGTGGGAGCGACGGTCAACAGCTCTTCCAGTGCGGCCCGTTGGGTGACGAGGACGTTGGTGACCTTGGCCAGGCCCTTCACGTCCGACGTCAGCGCCTTCTTGTTGCCCTTCACGAAGCCGGACACGTCACCGAGCGCGGTGGCCAGGTACTTCAGCGCGGCCGCGAGATCCTTGCGCTCCCCGGCCAGCTGCCCGGCCACGTCGGCGAGGTCGGTGTTGAACGACCGCACGCTGGTGTCGTCCGCCGCCAGCGCGGCCGTGAACACCTGAAGGTTCCGCACGGTCCCGAACAGGTCGCCGCGCCCGTCGGACAGCGTGGTGACCGCCTGGGAGAGGTCCTCGACCGTCTGGTTGAGGTTCTCGCCCTGTCCCTGGAGGTTGTCCGCGCTCACCCCGAGCAGCCGGGACAGTGCGCCCTTCTTGTTGGCGCCGTTCGGGCCGAGCGCCTCGGCGGTGGTGTGCAGGCTGTCGAAGATCCGGTCCAGCTCGACGGGGACGGCGGTACGGGACTCGGGGATGACGTCGCCGTCCCGGAGCACCGCGCCCTTGCGGTACACCGGCAGCAGCTGCACGTAACGGTCGCTGACCACCGAGGAGTTGACGATGGCGGCCTGTGCGTCGGCGGGGACCTTGCGGCCCCGGTCGTACTCCAGCTCCACCCGTACCCGGTCGCCCTCCGGCGTGATCTTCCTGACCCCGCCGATGCGGACGCCGAGGACGCGGACGTCGGAGCCGGGGTAGATGCCGACGGTGCGCGGGAAGTACGCCGTGACGCGGACGGGGTCGGGGCCCGGCCAGAGGACGACGGCGAGACCGACGACGACCGCGAGCGCGGTGAACAGGGCCAGGAGTCTGCGGGTCATCGGGTTCCTCCCGACCGTGGCGTGACCGGGGCGGCCACCAGGTTCTGGATGTAGGAGTCGAACCAGCGGCCGTTGCCGAGGGTGTTGGTGAAGAGCCGCACGTAGGGCGCGAGCAGCTGGACGCTGCGGTCGAGGCTCGCCTGGTTGCGTTCGAGCATCTTCACGAAGGTGTTGAGGTTCTTCAGCGCGGGTCCGAGCTCCTTGCTGTTGTCGTCGACGAGGCCGGACAGCTCGATGCCCAGCAGCGCGGAACTCTTGAGCAGCGTGTGAATCGCCGCGCGCCGCTGGTCGATCTCCTTGAACAGCGCGTCACCGTCCTTCACCAGCGCCGAGAAGTCCTTCGTGTGACCGGCCAGCACCTTGGTGACTCCGTTCGCATGGTCGAGGAGCCCGCGCAGCGCCTTGTCACGGGAGGCGACGGTCCGGGAGATCCGCGACAGTCCCTTGATCGACGCCCGCACCTCCTCGGGGGAGTCCTGGAAGGTGACGGAGATCGTGTCCAGCGCCCTCGCGAGCCGGTCCGTGTCGACCTTCTCGCTGGTGGTCGTCAGGTCGCTGAAGGCCTGGACGACGTCGTACGCCGACACGGTCCGCCCGAGCGGGATCTCGCTGCCCGGCCTCAACTGGCCGGGCCCTTTCGGGTACAGGGCCAGGTACTTCGCGCCGAGGATCGTCTTGACGCGGATCGCCGCGCCCGTGTCGGTGCCGAACCCCGGGTGACCCTTCACCTTGAAGGTGACCTTGACGTGGTCGCCGTCCAGGTCGACGCCGTCGACCTTGCCGACCTTGACCCCGGCGATCCGTACCTCGTCACCCGGCTTGAGCCCGCCGGCCTCGGAGAAGGCCGCACTGTAGGTGTCGCCGCCGCCGATCAGCGGCAGGCTGTCGGCGTTGAAGGCGGCAAAGGTGAGCAGCGCGAGGACGGTCAGGCCGACGGCGCCCACGACGACCGGGTTGCTCCCCCACTGCCTGAAAGGCGTGGGAGGTGCCCCCACCCGGAAGGGCTTCAGACGCGGACGCCGCAGCCGGATCCTGGGCAGCTTGGGCGGCAGGACGCGCACCTTGACCAACGGCTGGGGGCGGGTCTTGCGCCTGGGCAGCAGCCGGGGGAGTTTCGGCAGCTTCGGCGGCAGGACCCGTACCTTCACCAGGGGTTCGGGGCGGCGCCGCCGTCTCGGGACACGCAGTCTCATTCCCCACACCTCGCCCGCGCCACGTGCAGGTCCGGGGTGATCACCTGCTTGGTCTTCGGCAGCACGATCCGGCCGTCGAAGTCGCAGAGGTAGAAGTTGAACCACGAGCCGTACGAGGCCGTCCCCGTCAGCTTGTTCAGCTTGTTCGGCAGCCGCTTCAGGACGCCCTCCACGGTGTTCTGGTTCTTGTTCAGCGTTCCGGTGAGATCGCCTAGCCCGGCGATGTCGTCCTTCAGCGGTGGACGCGCGTCCTTCAGCAGCCCCGACGTGACGTCCGTGAGGTCGCCGATGCTCACCAGCGACTCCCCGATGGGCTTGCGGTCGGCGGACAGCCCCGAGACCACCCGACGCAGCTGCGTGAGGAGGTCGGAGAAGCGGGAACCGCGCTTGTCGAGCGTCGCCAGGACGGTATTGAGGTTGTCGACCACCGAGCCGATCAGCTTGTCGCGGTCGGCGAGGGTGGTGGTGAGCGAGGCCGTGTGCGCGAGGAGGCTGTTCACCGTGCCGCCCTCGCCCTGGAGGGTCTGGATGATCTCGGTGGCGAGCTGGTTGACGTCGCTCGGGCTGAGCGCGGCGAACAGCGGCTTGAAGCCGTTCAGCAGGGCGTTGAGGTCCAGCGCCGGCTGGGTCCGGGACAGCGGGATGGTGCCGCCCGGCCGCAGCCGGGCGGTGACGTCGCCGGGGCCCTCGGTGAGCGCGATGTACCGCTGCCCGACCAGGTTGCGGTAGCGGACGACCGCGTGGGTCCCCGCGAGCAGCGGCCGGACCGCGCTGACGGTGAACGTGACCTCCGCCAGGGTTCGGTCCTTGATCCGGATTCCCTCGACCTCTCCCACCCGCACTCCGGCCCCCCGTATGTCGTCGCCGGTCTCCAGCCCGGTGACGTCGGTGAACACCGCGTGGTAGGTATCCTTCGGGGTGAAGGAGATGTTGACGATGGTGGCGGCGAGCAGCGCCGTCGCCGCCATCGTGACCAGTGCGAAGAGGCTGAACTTGATCAGCGGGGCGGCGGTCTGCCTGGCTCCTGACCTGCTCATGCGACACTCACCGCCGTTCCGCGCGCGAGCGGACCGAACAGCAGGGTCGTGACGGGCGGCACCTGGTCGGCGGGGACGCCCATGACGGGGGCCACGAGCGAGCCGACGGCCCGCTGCTCGGCCCGGGTGGCGGACACGTTGACACCTCCGGGGAGTGCGCCGTCGGAACCTCCGGCCGACGTACCGTCATTGAGATGGGGTTTGGACCCGGGCACCTGCGGATGCGGCAGGCCACGGCAGTTCGGGCCGGACCGCTCGCCGTACACCGGCTCCTCACCGGGCCGGTACGCCCCCTGCGGCCGGACGACTTCGAGGGTGATCCGCATCTCGCCGCCCCGGAACGCGTCCTCCGACGCCTTCTCCTGCCGGACCAGGCCCTGGAAAAGGCACGGGTACTCGGGGGAGTAGCGGGCGAAGAGCTCCAGGGTGGGGCGGGAGACCCGGCCCAGGGTGATCAGCCGGTCGCCGTTCTCGGACAGGAAGTCGTTCGCCGTGCCCGCCACGGCGGCGGTCGAGCGGAGCCCTGCGGCCAGCTGGTCCTGCTTGTCCACGATCGTCCGGCTGGTGGTGACCGTGTTGCGCAGGATCCGCATCAGGTCGGGCGCGGCGTCGCCGTACACCTCGGCGACGTCCGCGAACCGCGAGATGTCCTCCTTGAGGGAGGGCATGTGCGGGTTGAGCCGGCGCAGGTAACCCTCGACCCGGGTGAGGTTGTCACCGATCCGGTCGCCGCGGCCCTCCAGCGCGGTGGCGAACGCCGAGAGGGTCGCGTTGAGTTGACCCGGCTGGACCGTGCGCAGCAGCGGCAGCAGGTCGTTCATCAGCTGCTGCACCTCGATGCCGACCTTCGTACGGTCCTGGGTGATGACGTCCCCGGCGCGGATGGGCCGAGCCGAGGACTGCGGGGGCGGGATCAGGTCGACGTACTTCTCGCCGAACAGCGTCTTGGGCAGCAGCCGCGCGCGCACGTCCGAGGGGATGTACGACACGTACTGGGGCTTGAGCGCGATGTCGAGCGTGGCCTTGGTGCCGTCCGCGTGCACCTCGCGCACCTCGCCGACCAGCAGCCCGCGCAGCTTGACGTCGGCGCGTGGATCGAGCTGGTTGCCGAGGGTGCCGGCCTCCAGGGTGATGGGCACGACGGACGTGAACGCCTGCTGGTAGACGGCCACCGCGAGCGACAGCAGCAGCGCGAGCACGGCGAGGAATGCGACGCCGTACAGCCTGAGTCTCGTTCTGTGCGTGCGCACCGCTCTCACCCCGCTATCCGTACGGTTGTGCTGGCGCCCCAGATCGCGAGGCTCAGGAAGAAGTCGAGGACGTTGATGGCGACGATCGACGTCCGCACCGCACGGCCCACCGCGACGCCGACACCGGCCGGGCCGCCGCTCGCGTGGTAGCCGTAGTAGCAGTGCACCAGGATGATCAGCACGGCGAAGACGATCACCTTGCCGAAGGACCAGAACACGTCGACGGGCGGCAGGTACTGGTGGAAGTAGTGGTCGTACGTGCCCGTCGACTGCCCGTAGTAGCCGGTGGTGATGGTGCGGGCCGCCAGGTACGAGGACAGCAGCCCGATCACGTACAGCGGGATCACCGCGACGAAGCCGGCGATCATCCGGGTCGTCACCAGGAACGGCAGCGACGGGACGCCCATCACCTCCAGCGCGTCGGTCTCCTCGCTGATCCGCATCGCACCGAGCTGCGCGGTGAACCCCGCGCCGACCGTCGCGGACAGGGCGAGCCCGGCCACCAGCGGGGCGATCTCCCGGGTGTTGAAGTACGCCGACAGGAACGCCACGAAGTTGGAGGTGCCGAGCTGGTTGAGGGCC
Organism: Streptomyces sp. NPDC096040; assembly: GCF_040303265.1. Classification (NCBI taxonomy): domain Bacteria; kingdom Bacillati; phylum Actinomycetota; class Actinomycetes; order Kitasatosporales; family Streptomycetaceae; genus Streptomyces; species Streptomyces sp. NPDC096040. Next base: position 247,232 of record NZ_JBEOTA010000012.1, on the reverse strand, counting down.
GCGTAGCCCTGGAGGCCGACCTCGGTGCCGGTGAAGAAGGACAGGAAGGCGATCACGCCGACCGTGCCGCCTACGACGGCGAGCGCGCCGCGCCCGAAGCTCACCTCGGCGAGCAGCCGCAGGATCTCCTTCTTGTAGCGGCGCAGGGTGCGGCCCGTCCATGCCAGCGAGCGGCCGTAGAAGGAAAGTTGGATGCCCAGCTCTTCGAGTGAGCGCAAGGGGCGATCGAGGACATTCCGAGGTCTCATCGGCTAACCCCTCTGCGGGACGACCTGGAAGTACACCGCGGTCATCACGAAGTTGGTCACGAACAGCAACATGAAGGTGATCACCACGGACTGGTTGACGGCATCGCCCACACCCTTCGGACCGCCCTGTGCCGTCAGCCCCTTGTACGAGGCGACGATCGCCGCGATGGCCCCGAACACGAGCGCCTTGATCTCCGCCGCCCCCAGGTCGGACAGCTGGGCGAGGGTGGTGAAGGAGGCCAGGTAGGCGCCGGGCGTGCCGTGCTGGAGGACGACGTTGAAGAAGTAGCCGCCCGCGACACCGACGACCGAGACGAGGCCGTTGAGCAGCACGGCCACGACCATCGACGCCAGCACGCGCGGTACGACGAGCCGGTGGATCGGGTCGATTCCGAGCACCTGCATCGCGTCGATCTCGTCCCGGATCTTGCGCGCCCCGAGGTCCGCACAGATCGCCGTGCCGCCTGCGCCCGCGATCAGCAGCGCGGTGACGATCGGCGAGGCCTCGCGCAGCACCGCGAGCACGGACGCGGCACCGGAGAAGGACTGTGCGCCCAACTGCTGGGTCAGGCTGCCGATCTGCAGCGCGATGACCGCCCCGAAGGGGATCGAGACCAGCGCCGTCGGCAGAATGGTGACGCTCGCGACGAACCACGCCTGCTGGATGAACTCCCTTGCCTGGAAGGGCCGTCGGGGCAGGGTCCGTACGACGTCCAGCGCCATCGCGAAGAGGTTGCCCGAGTGCCGGAGCGCACCTGCCGGGGAGAGCCTCATGCGCTGCTCGCCCCCGTCCCGTGCAGCGCTGCCTCGCGTCGCGCGATGGCCTCCCAGCGGGACGGGCGGGTGATGCCGGGGCCGGGCAACAGGCGGGGAGTCAGGTCCCGGATTCGTGGACCCTCGTCGATCTGGGCCAGCTCCTGCTCGACCTGGGCCGCGTCCTTCTCCTCCGCCATGCCGATCGGCCCCTGCATCCGGCCGTTCAGGAACTGCCGTACGACGGGCTCTTCACTGGCCAGCAGCTCCTCGCGGGGCCCGAACATCACCAGCTCGCGCCGGAACAGCAGCCCGATGTTGTCCGGGACCTGGCGGGCCGAGGCGATGTCGTGGGTGACGATCAGGAAGGTCGCGTCGATCTGTGCGTTGAGGTCGACGATGAGCTGGTTGAGGTAGGCCACGCGGACCGGGTCCAGGCCCGAGTCCGGCTCGTCGAACAGGATGATCTCCGGGTCGAGGACCAGGGCGCGGGCGAGCCCGGCACGCTTGCGCATCCCGCCGGAGATCTCGCCCGGCAGCTTCTCCTCGGCGCCGATCAGCCCGACCATGTCCATCTTTTCGAGGACAGTCCGCTTGATCTCGCTCTCGGACCTGCGGGTGTGCTCGCGCAGCGGGAAGGCGATGTTGTCGTACAGGTTCATCGAGCCGAAGAGCGCGCCGTCCTGGAACAGCACGCCGAAAAGCTTCCGCACCTCGTACAGGTCGTGCTCACGGAGCTTGGTGATGTCCCGGCCCTGGATCGTGATGGAGCCGCGCTCCGGCTTCAGCAGCCCCACGAGCGTTTTGAGGAACACCGACTTGCCCGTCCCCGAGGGGCCGAGCATCACCGAGACCTCCCCGGCGGGCAGCGTCAGCGAGACGTCCTGCCAGATGACCTGGTGGCCGAAGGACTTGGTCAGCCCTTCCACACAGATCTCGACACCCATCCGGTTCTACCCTTCGCCCGTGGAGCGGCTTCGACATCTGCTCTACGGGGAGTGGCGGCGCGTCCGTCGCGGCGCCCGGGATTTTTTTCGGACGCGTTTACGGCGTGCTACGGCAGCTTCGGCGACGGCTTGCTCGAAGGCGTCCTCAGGGCGGGGACGGAGAGCGAAACGGACGGTACGGCGGGAGCGGCCGGGGCCGGGGCGAGCGACAGGATCGACGAGGCGGCCGGCCTCGTCGGCAGGCCCGACACCTTCGGCACGTCGGGCACCTGCGGGACCTGCGGCACCGGCAGCTCCGAGAGCGGGGACGAGGACACGTCCGGCAGGGACGCCACGGGCACCGGCAGCGGCAGTGACGTTCCCCCGGTGGGTGAGGGCGTCCGACCCCTGGCCCCGGGCGCCGGGGGCGAGGAGGCGCGCGTCTTGGGGGTGCGCCCCCGGCCCACGGCGTCGCTGCGCCGGACCTGCGCGTCGCTGGACACGGCCGGCCGAGGCGCCGGACCGTTCCCGTTTCCGCCCGCATTGAGCGTGTACGGCAGCACGAACCCCGCCACCGCCAGGGTCGCCGCCGTCGAGGTCACCGCGACCACCTGGGCCTTGCCGCCCCCGCGCAGCCGCCCGCGCCCGACCAGGAACAGCACCAGCCCGAGGGTCCCGGCCAGCGAGGCGCGCAGCGTCCGCCGGGCCCGGGCGAGAAGCGACTCGACGGTCCGGTAGCTGAGCCCCATCCGCACCGCGACCTGGCTCACGTCCAGGTCCTCCGACTTCAGCCGAAGAGCCTCCGCCTGCCGGGCGGGCAGCTCCCCGCTGCGCACGGCGAGCCACTTCGCCTCGGCCCGGTCGCACACCGCCTCCTCGACGGGTACCGGGCCCGGCGCGACGAGCGTGGGGCGGCTGCCGACCTCGGCCTCGCGGTTGACCTGCCGGTACCGGTCGACACACAGCCGCATAGTCACCGTCGTCAGCCAGGCGCCGAGCCGCTCGTCATCGAGGTCCGGGCGCTCTGCGGCCCGCAGCATCGCCTCGTGCACGGCGTCCTCGGCGTCCTCCTGGCTCATGGAGCGCCGCCGGGCCACCTTGAGCAGCTGCTCGCGATGGCTCCACATGCGCTGCCAACGCTCGTCGGCGGCCGCTGTGTCCGCAGGTATGTCCGTTGCCATGAGGGCCCCTTCGCACTCACCCGCCGGTCCTGTGCTTTCGGCAGGTGGCGACATTACCGCCGAGTAGGCGGGTTTGTGGAGGGGGAGGCGCCCATCGTGTTCGAGCCGTCGCCGATGGTCAGCGGCCCCGCGTCGGGCAGCACACCGCCGCCGGGCAGTGTGAGGGTCGGCTCGGGGACGGGGACCAGCGGCGTGTGCGACGCCTTCGGCACGCCGGCCGTAGGCGACGGGCTTGGGGAGGGTGAGGCAGGCGGCGTCGACGGCGTGCGCGACGGACCCGGGCCCTGCTTCCGGTCGTCCGACGGCTTCGACGGCGAGTGCTTCGGCGTCTTCGGGCGGGACGGCTTCGGCCGGCCCGACCGGGATCCGTCGGACGCGTCCGGCACCACGCGGTGTCCGGTCAGGTAGTACACGTACCAGGCCGTGACGGTACGCAGATAAGCGTCCGAGTGGTTGTAGCCCAGGATCGCCCGGTCCAGGGCGGCGGGGTTCGACAGGTCCCGGCCGCCCGCACACAGGTAGCGGCCGGCGGCGAGCGCCGCGTCGTAGACGTTGTTCGGGTCCGACCGTCCGTCGCCGTTGCCGTCCGCGCCCCAGCGGGCCCAGGTGGACGGGATGAACTGCATCGGGCCGACCGCGCGGTCGTACACCGCGTCCCCGTCGTACACGCCGCCGTCGGTGTCCGCCACGACGGCGAAGGCGCCGCCGGTCAGCCGCGGGCCGAGGATGGGCGTCACGGTCGTACCGTCCGGGGTCACCCGGCCGCCCCATGCCTGCCCGGACTCCACCTGGCCGATCGCGGCCAGCAGCTGCCAGCGCAGCCGGCAGCCGGGAGCGCTGCGCGCCAGCGCCTCTTGGGCAAGCCCGTACGCGGTGAACAGGCTCGCGGGTAGGGCGCCGCCGCCCCTCGCTCCCGGTGCCGAGCCGTTCTTCCGTGTCCGCAGCGGGGGAAGGGCGGTGCGGTACGGGGTGTCGCCGGACACGCTGGGGCCGTGCTCGGCGGGCGCTGCCGTCCGCGCGGGCGCAGCCTCGGACGAGACCGCCCCCGGCGCCTGCGACGCGGTCAGGACGGCCATCGCCGCCGCCGCGATCGCCGTACCCCTGGCACCCCTCAGTGCCCCCTTGAGTGCACGCGCTGTCACTGTGCAGTCCCCTCCGTGGGTGAATCCGTCGTCTGCTCTACGCGGCCGGAGGGCAGGTCCGTCGCACGGAACCGGGCGGATGGGGCGGGCGCGTTTTCGGGAGCGGGGTACACACGCGTGTCCGTCAAGGTCTCACCAAGCGGTCGGGGCGGTCACCGACCTCGATCGCCGGCCCACCCGACCACGCTCGTAAGGGTGGGCTGCGGACCACGATGCAACCCCCGCGTGCCGCAGCCGAGGGAGACGCAGGACGCCGCCATCTGGCTCGAAGCGGGAGCGTGTCAGCTCGCCGCCCGTGGGAGTACTGCTGGACCTGGATGAGGGAACTTCAACCACTTGCGGGGCAGGGGTGGTTGGCGTACGCAAGGGACCAGTCTCAGGCGCAGAGCTTTCCTTGTGCCACCAGCACCGTGTCGTCAGCCGTCAACTCGCCCCTCGGACACAGACGGTATCCCCCACTTGTGCGGGTCGAGCTGAGCCTCGGCCCGCACGAGCTGTTGTGCGGGTTGTTGTCAGACTCGGCGGGTGTAGGACGCGAGGCGGTCGGCGAGCGCGGCGACGAGGTCGCGCAGTTCATCCGGGCGCTCGATGACGAACGGCCGGTCGAGTGAGGCGAGCACCGGCGGCAACCAGTCGAGCCGCTCCGCCCGTACCTCGACGCGCAGCCAGCGCTCGCCTGCCCCGTCCTGGTCCCCCGCAGCCTCGTGCTCCTCCACGCTCGCGACGCCGGCGGGAAGGCGGGCGCGGATCTGCTCGACCGTCCCGTGGATCCGCAAGGTCACCTCATGCCGGTACTCAGCCGTGGCGAACGCCGACAGCACGCGCTGTGCCGGACCGGGACCCATGGGCGCTTCGAAAGAGCCGGGCAGGGTCCTCGAGTCCGCGATGCGATCGAGCCGGAAGGTCCGGTCCTCGTCGATCTCGGCGTCCTTGCCCGTGACGTACCAGTGGCCCGAGTGGGCGACGATCCCGTACGCGTGCAGCGTGCGTTCGCTGCGCCGTCCGTCGCGGTCGGAGTAGCGGATCGAAACCGGCCGGCGGTGGCGCACCGCATCCGCAATGGTGAGCAGGACGCCGGCGTCCGGGGTGTCGAACTCGCCGGGCTGATCCGTGAAAGCGAGAGCCTCCAGGAGTGCGTCGAGTCGACGGGCGATGTGCTTGGGCAGCACCCGCCGGATCTTCGCCGATGCCGTCTCGTTCGCCGTGCGCTCCGTCGTCGTCAACCCGGCTCGGCGGCCGGCGACCAGGCCGAGCAGTACGGCCAGCGCCTCGTCGTCGCTGAGCATGAGCGGAGGCAGGCGGTACCCGGGGGCGAGCCGGTAGCCGCCGTAGCGGCCGCGCACCGATTCCACGGGCACGTCCAGCTCGATCAGCTGGTCCACGTACCGCCGCACGGTGCGCCCTTCGACGCCGAGCCGGTCCGCGAGTTCGGCCACGGTCCGGGTACCGCCCGACTGCAGCAGCTCCAGGAGGGTCAGCACGCGGCCGGTGGGGCGAGGCATGTTCACAACCCTACGCGAATACCGGACCGATTCTGTCCACTATTCCACCTAGCCTGCGAAGTGCACGCCACCAGCAGACCCAAGGAGATCCCATGGACTTCGTCTCGATCCGCATCATCACCGGCGACGTAGCGCGCCTCGTCGAGTTCTACGAGCGAGCCACAGGGGTGCGAGCGACGTGGGCCACCGAGGACTTCGCCGAACTCAGCACCCGGGGCGCGACCCTCGCGATCGCCGGCACCCGCACGGTCCCGCTGTTCGCCCCGGGCTCTGCCCGCCCGGCGGACAACCACAGCGTGATCACAGAGTTCCTCGTCGACGACGTGGACCGCGTGCACCAGAACCTGACCGGCTTCGTCACCGACTTCGTCAAGAAGCCCACCACGATGCCCTGGGGCAACCGGTCGCTGCTGTTCCGCGACCCCGACGGCAACCTCATCAACTTCTTCACCCCGGTCACCCCGGCTGCCATAGAGAAGTTCGCACGTTGACGCCGTGCGCAGCAGAGTCCCACGCAATCTGGAATTTGCTGAATGCGGCAAGGTAGTTGCAAGGGCTTGCATGACCTTTACTTCGCAGGAATCTAGCGCAGGTAACGGGTCCTCTGTTCGGTCGGGTCGCCGGTTTCCCGCATCCCCCGAGGAGCATCACATGCTGACGATCCCCAGACCCCGGCGACCGGCGGTGTCCGCCGTCGCCGCGGTCGGCGCGATGTGTGTGTCCGTCTTACCGGCCGCCGCACTACAACCTCCCTGGCCGCCGGAGCGCACTGCACGGTCTCCGTCACCTTCAGACCCACCGTCGCCGGTGCCCGCACCGGCACCCTCACCCTGACCGGCGACCAGTCCGACAACCCCACCACGGTGGCCCTGTCGGGCGCCGGTACCGACACCACCGGGACCGACCTCGCCGCCGGCAGGCCCACCGGCGAGTCCAGCCACACCGACGTCTACGGTCGTCGAACGTGAGGACGGCAAACCAGGGCTCCTACTGGGAAAGCGCCAACCACACGTTTCCGCAGTGGGTGCAGGTCGACCTGGGCTCGGCCCGGAGCGCCTCCTGCGTGGTCCTGCAGCTGCCCGCCATCTGAGCACCCGCACCCAGACCCTGACCCTCGGCGGCAGCACCGACGGCACCACATTCACCACCCTGAAGTCCTCGGCCGCCTACACCTTCGACCCGAGCACCAGGAACACCGTCACGCTCACCTTCCCCGCCGCCACCCAGCGCTACTTCCGCGTCACCATCACCGCCAACAGCGGCTGGCCCGCGGGCCAGGTGTCCGAGTTCCAGGCCTGGGACTCCTGACTCCGCCCCCTGCAAGCGCCGCCGGACAGCCCGTCCGGCGGCGCCGACGGCGTGCCCATCAGGGAGTCACACCCGGACCTTGCAGGCCGCATTTTTTATTTGTTGCAAAGTCCTGTCTAGTTATTGCGTGTTCATATCAAGGATATTACGGTCCCCCTTGCGTCGCCGCCACCCCCTGCCTCCCCTCCGTCCCCCGCGTCCTGACGGCGCCAGCGGAACAGTTCCGGCGTTTCGCGTGAAAGGAGTGGCAAGTGTTCCATTCCATCCGAGATCTGAGACGAGCCCTCGTCTGGGCGGTCAGCACCGCGATGCTGGCTGCGGTCGGCGTCATCGCCCTGGCCGTCCAACCGGCCTGGGCGGCGACCGCCGCCACCGGCGGCAGCGGTGCGAGCCTGCCGTACGTCGAGGTGCAGGCGGAGAACTCCGCCACCAACGGCACGCCCATCGGACCGAGTTACACCCAGGGCCAGTTGGCCGACGAGGCGTCGTACCGCAAGGCGACGACGCTTCAGGGCACCGGCCAATACGTCACGTTCACCACGCCGGTGGCGACCAACTCGATCAACTTCCGGTACAGCATCCCCGACACATCGGGCGGCTCGCTCTACACCGCCCCGCTGTCTCTGTACATCAACGGCGTCAAGCAGCCCGACTTCACCCTGACCAACGCCTACAGCTGGTACTACGGCAGCTACCCCTTCACCAACTCGCCGGGCAGCAACCCGCACCACTTCTTCGACGAGGCCCACCGGCTGTTCTCCACCACCTATCCGGCGGGAACGACCTTCAAGTTGCAGGTCGATCCGGGGGATACCGCCTCCTCGTACACGATCGACTTCGCCGACTTCGAGCAGGTCGGCGCCGCCCTGACCGCGCCCTCGGGGTCGGTGTCGGTGACCAGCAAGGGCGCCGACGCAACCGGTGCGGCCGACGCGACCAGCGCGTTCAACGCCGCGATCAGCGCGGCCGGCCCCGGCGGCACCGTGTGGATCCCGCCGGGCACCTACAACATCCCCGGCCACATCAGCGTCAACAACGTCACGATCGCCGGCGCCGGCATGTGGTACTCGACCGTCACCGGCACGGCACCCGGCTTCTACGGCAACTCCGCACCCTCGGCCAGCACCGGCGTGCACCTCCAGAACTTCGCCGTCTTCGGCGATGTGCAGGAGCGCAACGACAGCGCCCAGGTCAACGGCATCGGCGGCGCGATGAGCAACTCGACCGTCTCCAACCTGTGGATCGACCACATGAAGGTCGGCGCCTGGATGGACGGGCCGATGGACGGCCTGACGTTCAGTGGCATGCGCATCCGTGACACCACCGCCGACGGCATCAACTTCCACGGCGCCGTCACCAACTCGAAGGTGACCAACAGCGACATCCGCAACACCGGCGACGACGGCATCGCCACCTGGGCGGACTCCGGTATCGGAGCCGACGCCAACGACACGATCTCCGACAACACCGTGTCCCTGCAGATCCTCGCCAACGGCATCGCCATCTACGGCGGCCACGACAACACCGTCAGCGGCAACCGGGTGGTGGACTCCGGCATCACCCAGGGCGGCGGCATCCACGTGGGGCAGCGCTTCTCGTCGACGCCGGTCGGTACCACCACGATCTCCGACAACACCATGATCCGGGACGGCAGCCTCGACCCGAACTGGCAGTTCGGCGTGGGCGCCCTGTGGTTCGACGGCAGCCAGGGCGCGATCACCGGCCCGGTAAACGTGACCAACGCGCTGATCCAGCAGAGCCCGTACGAGGCGGTCCAGTGGGTCGAGGGCACCATCAGCGGGGTCGACCTCAACAACGTGACCATCGCCGGCACCGGGACCTTCGCCCTGCAGGAGCAGACCGGCGGCGCGGCGAAGTTCACCAATGTCACGGCGACCGGCGTCGGCTATTCCTCCCCGGTGTACAACTGCTCGGGCGGGAACTTCACGGTGACCGACGGCGGCGGCAACTCCGGCATCAGCGGCACGCCGTACTGCGGAGGGTGGCCGGCTCCGGTCTACCCGCCCTACCCGTCCGAAGGCGTGACGGCCACCCCCGGCGCGCTGAACTTCGGTTCGGTCCCGACCGGTTCGACCAGCGCCGCACAGACCGTGACGGTCTCCAACCCGACCGGCACCGCCGCGTCCGTCTCGTCGATCTCCACCAGCGGCGACTACTCCCAGACCAACACGTGCGGCTCGTCGATCGCGGCGAACGGCTCGTGCACCGTCAGCGTGAAGTTCGCGCCGACGGCGACCGGCAGCCGTAGCGGAGCTCTGACCGTCAACGCGGGCGGGATCACCAACACGGTCAGCCTCTCCGGTACCGGCACCGCGCCGGGCCCGGTGCTGAACACCGACCCGGCGAGCCTGTCCTTCACCGCTACGGTGGTCGGCTCGTCGGCCACCGCGCAGAAGGTGACGGTGACGAACTCGGGCACCGCATCGGCGACCGTCTCGGGCGTCGCGGTCACCGGTGACTTCAGCCAGACCAACAACTGCGCCACCCTGGCGGTCGGTGCGTCCTGCACGGTGAATGTCGGGTTCAAGCCCACCGCGGGCGGAGCGCGCACGGGCAACCTGACCGTCACCAGCAACGCCAACAACAGCCCGACCGTCGTCTCCCTGACCGGCAGCGGCATCGACAGCACCACCAACATCGCCGCAGGGCGGCCGGCGTCGGCGAGTTCCAGCTCCAGCCCGTACGTCGCCTCGAACCTCACCGACCCGGACGCCTCGACGTACTGGGAGAGCGCGAACGGTTCGTTCCCGCAATGGGCCCAGGTCGACCTCGGCCAGAACTACAGCGTCGGCAAGGTCGTGCTCAAGCTCCCGCCGGCGACGGCGTGGTCGGCACGCACGCAGACGCTGTCCGTGCAGGGATCCACGGACGGCTCCAGCTTCTCCACGATCAAGGCATCGGCCGGATACACCTTCGACCCGAACACCAACAACACGGTGACCATCACGTTCAGCGCCGCCACGGCGAGGTACGTGCGGGTGAACATCACCGCCAACACAGGGTGGAACGCCGCCCAGCTGTCGGACTTCGAGGTGTTCCCCGGCAATGGCGGCTCCTCGACGGCGACCTTGTCGGCCAGCCCGACATCGCTGACGTATTCCACCCAGACCCTCAACACCGCCAGCAGTGCGCAGACGGTCACGGTGACCAACACCGGTACCGCGGCCGCGACCGTCTCCGGCGTCACCGTCACGGGCGATTTCTCGCAAACCGACAACTGCGGGACGTCGATCGCGGCGAACGCCTCCTGCACGGTGAACGTCACGTTCAAGCCCACCGCTTCCGGCACCCGCACCGGCGATCTCAGCATCGCGAGCAACGCGTCGAACGGCACGACCACGGTCGCGCTGACCGGCACCGGCGCCGGCACGGTCAGCAGGAACCTGGCAGCCGGCGCGGCCACCACCGAGTCCAGCCACACCGACGTCTACGCGTCGTCGAACGTGACGGACGGCAACCAGGGCTCCTACTGGGAGAGCGCCAACAACGCCTTCCCCCAGTGGGTCCAGGTCGATCTCGGTTCCGCGCAGAGTGCGAGCCGCGTCGTCCTCCAGCTCCCCGCGGCCTGGGGCGCCCGTAACCAGACGCTGTCCCTGTCGGGCAGCACCGACGGCTCCAACTTCACCACCATCAAGTCGTCGGCCACCTACACCTTCGACCCCACCACCAACAACACGGTCACCATCACGTTCTCCGCGACCACCCAGCGGTACGTCCGGGTGAACATCACGGCGAACAACGGCTGGCCGGCCGGTCAGATCTCGGAGTTCCAGGTCTGGAACACCTGACCCGAACCGATAGTGCCGCCGAGCGCCGAAGCGCTCGGCGGCACACCCAGACATACGCCTCGGGCAACACGACCGACGGTGACACCGACACCTACTGGGAGTCCGCCAACAACACCTTCCCGCAGTGGGTCCAGGTCGACCTGGGTGCCGCCACCGGCGTCAGACGGATCGTCCTGCACCTTCCCCCGGCCACCGCCTGGGCCACCCGTACCCAGACCGTTTCCGTCCAGGGCAGCACCGACGGCGGCACCTTCGCCCAGCTTCTCGCCTCCGCGGGCTACACCTTCGACCCGGCGACCGGCAACACCGCGACCCTCATGCTCCCCGCCCACCGTCACCACCCGCTATGTACGCCTCACCTTCACCGCCAACAACGGCCGGCCGGCCGGACAGGTCTCGGAGTTCCAGGTCTTCGGCGCCTGATGCCCGGCCCACCTCGGCCTATAGTTCGTCGCATGAGTCGCTGGGAGGAACTGACCGGGGGCACGTCCGGGAAGGACTATGCCGCACGGTTCGCCGCCGTGGCCCGCAGCGGCAAGGACGTACACGGAGAGGCACGGTTCTGCGCGGCACTGGTGGCCGCCGGCGCACGGGTGCTGGACGCCGGGTGCGGCACCGGACGGGTCATGATCCGGCTCACGGAACTCGGCTACGACTGCGTCGGGGTGGACCTCGACGCGTCGATGCTGGCCGTGGCGCGGGAGCAGGCCCCGCAACTGCCCTGGTTCCAGACCGACCTGGCCGAGTTCGAGCCCCGTCGGCTCGGCATCGCGGCCGACTTCGATCTCGTGGTCGCCGCCGGCAACATCTTCCCGTTGCTGGCGGCCGGCACCGAGGCCACCGTGGTCGAGCGGCTGGCCGCTGCCCTGCGCCCCGGCGGTCTGCTGGTCGCAGGCTTCGGCCTGGACGAAGCCCATCTGCCCGTGCCGCCCGGCATCACCCTGCCCGAGTACGACGACTGCTGCGCCGCGGCCGGCCTCACCCTCGTCGACCGCTTCGCCACCTGGGACGCCGACCCCTACAACGGCGGCGGGTACGCCGTGAGCGTCCACCGCCGCCAGAAAACCTGAACACCTTCGCATAGACCCCGGCGGGGGCGGGCCCGTGGTGGCGGTGCCGAAGAAGCCTTTGCCGCGGAACCGTAACTCCCGCAAGTTTCTCACCGTTCGGCCCAGCTCTCGGCCTGTCCTACGCAGGGGGCGGGTTCGCGTCCTCGGTGGCACGGACCCGCGGCGTCGGGCCGGCCGGGGTTCGGCCGCCGGGCTCCGGCACGCGTCCGCCCGTGAACTTCGCACTCAGAAAGTCTTGTTGGCCTCGTTGACATGCCCCGAGCACAGGCGTTTCACTCGACACTCGTGCATGGCAACGTTGTCAGGCCGTGGGAGCGACCCCAACCGTTGCCTGTCGCCGGCATTCCGGTGTTTTTCGGCGCGCCGACACCTGATGTGCGAAGCACGAACTGCTGCGGAGGCAACCGATGGTGAGACCCCGACGTCCAGCTGCACCAGCCGACCGAGCAAGATTCCGCCGACGCCTCGTTGTGGTCTGCGTCCTGGGCATGGCAGCCCTTCCGCTTCCGGCGATCGGAAGCGCCCAGGCCGCAAGCAACGCGACACCGCCCCTCGTGAAGGACCCCGCGTCCCTCGTCAATCCCCTCATCGGCACCTCCGGTGCGGTGGACACCTTCCCCGGCCCCGACATGCCCGCCGGCATGGTGCAGTGGGGCCCCGACACCACCCCCCACCGTCCCGACGGCGGCGGCTACGAGTACACCGCCAGTAAGATCTCCGGTTTCAGCCTCACGCATGTCTCCGGACCCGGCTGCCCCGTCGCGGGCGACCTGCCGATCCTGCCGGTGACCGGTGCGCTGTCGGGCGACCTCGGCAGCGCGTCCGTCGGCTTCGGTCATGACAAGGAGCAGGCCGGGACCGGGTACTACAAGGTCACCGACGCCAACGGGGTCAGCACCGAGCTGACCGACACCACCCGCGCCGGCCTCGGCACCTTCACCTTCCCCTCGGACCAGCAGGCGAACCTGCTGTTCAAGCTCAGCGGGGGCGCCACCCAGGTGGACGGAACCCGCGTCCAGGTGGTGAACAGCAAGGAGATCAGCGGCGCGATCGACAGCGGGCACTTCTGCGGCGCGAGCAACCGGTACACGCTGCACTTCGACATCAAGTTCGACAGGCCGTTCACCGCGAGCGGCACCTGGGTCGGCAGCACCATCACCCCCGACGCGACGTCACTGAAGGCGGGCAAGGTACGGCAGACCCCGAAGGCGTCCACGTCTGCCCCGCTGAAGGAGAAGCACTTCACCGTCCCGGCGAAGCCTGCCCCGACGATCCACAAGAGCGGCGCCAAGGCTTCCAGCGCGTCCGCCCAGCCTCCCACGACCGGCGCGAACGGCATGTACCTCACCTTCGACACCTCGTCGAACCCCAAGGTGACGGCGAAGGTCGGTGTCTCGTACACCAGTGACGCCAACGCGGCCGACAACCTCAGCGCCGAGATCGGGAACTGGAACGTCGGCGCCGTCGAGCGCGCCAACCACGACGCCTGGAACACGGTGCTGAAGAACATCCAGGTCGGCGGCGGATCCGCCGACCAGCAGACGCAGTTCTACACCGCGCTCTACCACGCGCTGCTGCACCCCAACGTCTTCTCCGACGCCAACGGCCAGTACATGGGAATGGACAACCAGGTCCACAAACTGGCCAAGGGACAGAAAGCCCAGTACGCCAACTACTCGGGCTGGGACACCTACCGCTCCCAGACCCAGCTGATGGCGATGGTCGAGCCCAAGGTCGCCAGCGACGTCGTCACCTCGATGCTCAACGGCTACGACCAGACCGGCCTGCTGCCCAAGTGGGCCTCGAACAACGGCGAGAGCTATGTGATGGTCGGTGACCCGGCTGCCGGCATCATCGCCGGCGCGTATGCCTTCGGCGCGACGGACTTCGACACGGGCAAGGCTCTGGCGGCGCTCCAGCACGAGGCCACGGTCCCGAACAACGACCGTCCCGGCGAGTCGGTGCGGGACGCGAAGGGCTACCTCCCGCTGGACGAGAGCTACGGCTGCTGCAACTTCTACGGCCCGGTCTCCACCCAGCTGGAGTACGACTCCGCCGACCACGCCCTGGCCTCCTTCGCCAAGTCGCTCGGCAAGACCGCCGTCTACGAGAAGTTCGCCACCCGCGCCCAGGACTGGATGAACGTCTTCAACCCCCAGACCGGTTACCTCCAGGCCAAGAACAAGGACGGCCAGTTCGCGGGCGGTTTCACCCCCGGCACCTCCAACGGCTTCGTGGAGGGCACCTCCGCCCAGTACACCCCCATGGTCCCGTTCAACCTGAAGCAGCTCATCCAGGCACGCGGTGGCACCAAGGCGTACTCGTCCTACCTGGACAGCCTGCTCGACAACATCACGAGCCCCGGTAACACCGACGCCGACCTCAGCAACGAGCCCAGCGTGGAGATCCCCTGGGAGTACAACTACACGGGTGAACCGTGGAAGACCCAGGCGGCCGTCCGCGAGGCCCAGCAGGACCTGTACTTCAACGCCCCGGTCGGCTCGTTCGGCAACGACGACCTCGGCGCCATGAGCTCCTGGTACGTCTGGTCCGAGCTGGGCATGTACCCGGAGACCCCGGGCGCGGACACCCTGGTGCTCGGCAGCCCGGTGTTCCCGGTGGCCCAGGTGACCCTCGGCGGTAAGACGGTGCGGATCAACGCCCCGCAGGCCGCGCCCGACGCGCCGTACGTGCAGTCGCTCGGCGTCAAGGGCAAGGCATGGAACACCTCCTGGCTGACGTACCAGCAGTTCAAGGGCGCCGGCACCATGGACTTCACGCTCGGTACCAAGCCCAACACGGCCTGGGCGTCCGGCCCGTCGGCGGTGCCGCCGTCGGACACCACGGGCGGCGGCCGGGTGCTGGCCGCGACCGGTCCTTCCAGCGACGGCCTGGTCCTCCAGCCGGGTACGGCCGGTGACGGCACGCTCGACCTGACCAACCTCGGCGACAAGGCCGTCACGGTCGACTGGACGGCGACGGCGCCCACCGGCGTCACCCTGGACACGGCGTCCGGCTCGCTGACGGTGCCCGCCTCGGGCAGCGCCGAGGCGAAGGTCCATGTGACGGCGGGCGCGGACGAGGGGACGTACCCCGTCACCTTCGCCCTGACCGACCACAGCACCGGCGCGGCACTGCCCGGGGCGGTCCTCCGCGTCGCCGTGGCCAAGGCCGGTGCACTGTGGCCGTACGACACCAACGAGGGCGTCTACCCCGACGGCAGCAGCTTCTCGGGCGGAATCGACGGTGGCGGCTGGGCCTTCTCGCAGAACGCGCTGTCGGCGGCCGGTGTCACCAGCGGCTCCACCCTCACGGTCGACGGCATCTCCTATGCCTGGCCGACGGTGACGTCCGGTCAGCCGGACAACCTGGAGATGGCCGGCCAGACCATCCCCATGCCGGCCGGTACGTCGGGTGCGTCGCTCGGGCTGCTGGGCGCGGCGACCAACGCGCCGACCAACGGCAAGGGGGTCTCGGGCACGCTGACCGTCACCTACACCGACGGCACCACCGCCCAGGCGACGGTCGGCTTCCCGGACTGGACGCTCAACGGCGGGGGGAGCAAGCCGCTTCCGGGTGACACGACGGCCGTCACGACGGCCTACCGGAACACCGGGAGCGGCGGCCGCGACAACGTGAAGACCTATGTCTTCGCCACGAAGGTCCCGCTGGATCCGTCCAAGCAGGTGGCCTCGGTCACGCTGCCGGTGACCGGCATGACGGGCACCGACCACCTGTTCTCGTACGGCTTCGGCCAGTAAGGAACGCCGGAGGGCCGGTTCCCGGACGTGAGCCCGGGCACCGGCCCTCCGGTACGACGTGCTCAGACGAGACTGAAGTCGTCGGCGTAGACGGCGGCCTGGCCGTACCAGCCGTGGACGTAGACGGTGACCGTGCCGCTGCTGCCGGTGGTGAAGCCGACCTTGAGCTGGTTCCAGCTCGCGCTGTTCGACCAGGTGCTCGTGGTGGCACCGCCGCTGACGCCGAGATAGGCGTACGGGCCCTGCACCCAGCCGGAGAGCGTGTAGGTGTGGTTGGGGGAGAGGGTGACGGTCTGGTCGCACTCGCCGGTGCCACTGGAACTCGGCGTGACCTGGAGGCTGTGGCTGCCGCCGTGGACCGGGGTGGAGACGACCGTGCTGCCGCCCGTGCAGGTCCAGGGGCTCGAACTGCCGGTCTCGAAGCCCGCGTTGGTCAGTGAGCCGCCGCCGCCTCCGCTGCCGGAGGAGGTGACCGTGAGTGTGTAGGTCGCGCTGTGGCTGCCGCTCGCGGCGGTGCCGGTGACGGTGATCGGGTAGCTGCCCGTGGCCACCGACGAGCTGACCGTCGCCGTCAGTGTCGAACTGCCCCCGGACGTCACGGAACCCGGGCTGAAGGAGACGCCGACCCCGGACGGTGCGCCGGAGGCGGAGAGGGCGACGGACTCGGCGCTGCCGGAGGTGACGGCCGTGGTGACGGTCGCGGTCGCCGAACCTCCCTGGGCGACCGAGGCGGAGCCCGGCGACAGGGACAGGGAGAAGTCGGTGGTGCCTCCGCCGCCCGAGCTGCCCCCGTACGGCACGAACGCGTCCGTGAACGCGAGCGGGTTCTGGCTGATCTCACTGCACGTGGACAGCGAGTTGGCGCTTCCGCCGCACGGCTGGTCCCGGTTGACCGACCAGAACGCGAGCCGCCCGACACCGTTCTGCGCGGCGAAGCTCTCCACCGTCTGGGCGTCGGCCAGGGTGAAGGTGGACCCGTCGTCGTTCTTGCCGATCATCGGGGTGATGCCGAGGTTGGCGTAGGTGTAGCCGGAGTCGACGGACTGCATCTGCGCCAGCGTGGCCCTGGCCGCGGAGAGGGCGCCCTGGCCCATCTCGGTGCCGGTGCCGGCGTAGTAGTCCATGGTCATGATGTTGACGACGTCGATCTTGATGCCGGCGTTCTTGGCGGCCTTGAGGATGTTGACGCCGTCGGCGGTCAGCCCGCTCGTCAGCACCGGCAGGGTCATGGAGAACCGGAGGCCCGGGTTGGCGGCCTTGAGGTCCCTCATCGCCTGCATCTGACGGGCCGCGGCCGCGGTGTCGGCCACGGCGGCGCCCTCGACGTCGAAGTCGAGCTGGGTGACGCCGTAGTCGTTGATGATGGCCTGGTATCCGGCGTCGATGCTGCTCTGGTTCGAGCACGTCCACGCGAGCGGCTCGCCGGCCGCACCGCCGGAGGAGATGATCACGGAGGCGCCCTCGGACTTCGCCCTGGCGATCTCGGGATCGGTGTAGGAGTCGTTGCCGATGGGGAGCGTGTCGCCCCAGATCTGGGTGCAGCCTTCGCCGAGTACGAAGGCCGCGGTGTAGGCCTTGAGCCCGTGTCCGGTGACGGCGGTGTCGAGCAGGCCTTCCTGACCGTTCGACATGTCGACGTAGGGAGCCATGGAGTAGACGCTGCCCGCCGCCGCGTTGCCGGCGGGGGCCAGCGCGACGGCGGCGCCGGTGGCCGTGAGTGCGAGGGCGCACACGGAAGCCGCGAGTCTTGCCAGGTGCATGACAGTGCGCTGCATGAAGTGGCCCTTTCGGGATGCCCATCGAGGGCGGAGGGGTGGGGCCGGGAGGGGTATTGGTACATACCAAACTCCGGAGGGCCTCCGCCGTCAAGAGGACTAGACCAAAGGCTCTGCCAAGACACGCGCGTCCTCCGTCAGACACGCTTCTTCCGCCGGACGCGCGCCTCCCGTCTCCGGCGGGTGGACCGGAGACGGGAGGCGCCGGGCTACTTCGCGGTCAGGAACTCGTCGCCGGACAGCGGGCGGCCCACGATCCGGATGTCGCCGACGCCGCCGTGGAAGACGATGTCGACGGCGCCCGCGTACTCATGGCCGCCCACCAGCCAGGGCAGCCCGAGCGAAGTGAGGCCGACTGACAGGCGGTTGGGGTTGTCGACGACCGGAGCGCCCTCGACGTACAGCTTCGTGTGGCGGCCGTCGTTGACCACCGCCAGGTGCCACCACTTGAGCTCCACCAGGCCGTGGCCCCAGTTGGTGGTCGGGTAGGTGTCGTTGAGCGGGTAGTGGTTGAACTGCGGCTCGCGGCCGTTGTTCGAGATGGCGAGCTGGAGCACGGGCTCGCCCGGGTCGGTGTTCTTGCCGTGCTTGCCGGCGTCAGCGGCCGAACCCCGGCGGCTGAGTATCGACGCCCAGCCGTTGCGGCCGGCGTCCCAGTCCAGCGGCATCCGCACGAACGTCTCGATGGTGTACCCGGACTTGAACGTCTCGGCGTTCAGCGGAGCCTTGGCCCCGGTGGTCAGATACGAGCCGTGGAGCGGGTTCCGGCCGCCCGCGAACGTCAGGCTGGCGTGCGCGGGCTGGTCGGGGTGGTGGTCGTCGGACCAGGTCAGCGCATCGGCGGCGGTGCCCGGCAGGGTCACCACGGTCAGGTCGTTGCCCTTGCCGGACAGGTCGGGCACGGTCTGGCCCGCGGCGAGCGCGGCGCCGGGCGTGCCCTGCCCGTCGAAGCGCCAGTAGGCCAGCGTGCCCTTCACCAGCTCGCGGGCGGCCGGACGGGCCGGCCGGACGGGAACCGGGGCGAAGCCGGAGAACCGCTCGGTGAAGTCGATCGGCACCGAGAAGTTGTCGACCGGGCCGGTGATCCGCGCGTGCTGGGCGGCCAGTTCGGTGCGGGACTCCGGCTTCTGGGACAGGATCCAGGGGTTGACCGTCTCGACGTCGATGGTGTTCCGGGCCAGGTCGAAGTGGTAAAGGCGGATCATGCCGCCACCGCCGAAGTAGCGGTTCTGGTAGTTGGTGATGTGCAGATGCACCTCGTGGCCGGCGGCGTTCTTCGCGGTCGTACGCGCGGGCGGCCAGTAGTGGCCGTTGAGGGTGAGGAAGATCTGGTCATTGTCGTTGATCAGTCTGTCCCAGACCGTCCGGCCGTAGTCGGAGAGCACGGCGTTGTTCTCCGGGTCGCCGGACTCGTACGGGAAAACGTTGTCATCGTAGTTCGAGTAGACGAGGTCATGCGTCGTGAGGATCACCGGCAGTTTCGGGTGGGCCTTGATGACGCCGTCGGCCCATGCGAAGCCCTGCTCGCTGGTCCGCCAGTCCAGGGCCAGCAGCAGCCAGGAGCGTCCGGCGGCCTCGAAGATGTGCGCGGTGTTGTAGCCGGTCGCGTCCGCCCCGGCGAACGTCTTCGCGTGCTTGAAGCGCTGCGGGCCCATGGTCTGCAGATACGGCGTGTCACCGCGGCTGTCGTCGCCGCTCACGTCGTGGTTGCCGGCCAGCACGCTGTAGGCGGCGCCGTGCGCGTCCAGCAGGTCGAACGCCTTGTCGACCTGCTGGAACGAGGACGGGTCCGCGTCCTGGGTCAGGTCGCCGAGGTGGGCCATGAAGACGATGTTGTCGTCGGAGGCGTTACCGCTGTTGCCGATGACGTAGCGGAACGACTCCTCCTGCGGCGTCCGGTTGACGCTGTCCTGGCTGCCCCAGTACAGGAACTGGGTGTCCGGCATGACCGCGAGGGTGAACCGGAGGGCGGTCGGATCCGGTCTCCGACTGCCGGTCCTGCCGCTGGAGGCGGGGTCCGCGGCGTACGCGGGTGTGCCGGCGAGCGCGGAGGCGCCCACGGTTGCCGCTCCCGCACCGGCCAGCGCCGCGTTGCGGAGAAAACCACGCCGACTCTGCCCGGTCGTTTCTTGTGACGGAGTGTCATCCTGAATGGACATGGGGCCTTTCCCGGGGTCGATGGTTCAAACGGCGACGACGCTACCCAGAAGGGCCCCGGGGCGGGCGGACAAGAGGTGACAAGCGAAGGCCGGGCGTCTGTCCAGGATCGAAAGACTGGCGCGTACGCCGTCATTCGGCGCCGGTTACTTTCCGACCAGCCGGTCGGTCGCTCAGGCCGAAGGCTCCGAGACGGTGTGTTCGCCGCGCCGGACGAAGGCCAGGGCCGCCCACGCCATGGCGACCAGTGGGATGACACCCGAGATGATCACCTGCCCCTGGCTGGAGACCAGGCTGTTCGGGGTGCCCAGCAGATAGCCGAGGCCGATGCAACTGCGGGACAGCGCCTGGAAGCAGGCCCAGGCGCTGCCGTGCACCTCGGCCGGTACCCGCGAGTGCACCGCGTTGCGCAGGCCGACGTTGCACGCGCCGTTGCCGAAGCCCGCGATCAGGAACAGCGGGAAGATCACCGCGGTGACCGGGATCAGACCGGTGAGGAGCAGGCCCAGGCCGATCCCTGAGATGCCGCCGACGATCAGCAGGGCCTGCCGGTCCGCCCAGCCCACGCGGCCCGCGAGCAGGGCGCCGGGGACGGACCCGAGGGCCCAGGCCGCCAGGAAGAGGCCGAAGACGGTGTCGTTGCCGTTGACGACGTCCCGCAGGTAGAAGACGCCCGCGACGTTCTCGATGCTGGTGGCCAGCATCGCCGCCGCCAGTGCCGGCATCAGCGTGCCCACCACCGGGGCGTCGCGCAGCGCCCGGTAGCCGTCCGAGAGCTTCGTGGCGGGACGGCGGCCGATCGCCACGTCCACGGTGCTCGGCACCGCCAGCATGGTGCAGCCCGCGAGCACGAGGAAGGACACGGCGTCCACCGCGAGGAGCACGCTGGTGCCCCACTGGGAGTTGAGGAAGCCGGCCAGCGGAGGCCCCAGCAGCCCCGCCACGGAGAGTCCGGCCGTCAGCAGGCTGTTCGCCCGGCCCGTGTGCCGGTCACCGGCGACGGCGGGCAGCATCTTGAACCCGGCGGCCACCGAGGCCACTCCGGCCAGGGCCGACAGCGCGATCAGCGCGACCCTCACATGGAACCCGCCGACGGCGGTGGCCGCACCGAGGGACAGCGACTGGGCCAGCAGCGCCCACAGACACACCGCGCGCGCACTGAACCGGTCGACCACGGAGCCGATCAGCGGTGCCGCGAGCACCGTGGGAATGAGTTCGGCGAGCATCACCTCGGTCACCCCGAACCGGATGTCCCGGTCCGCCGCGTGCAGCACCAGCCCCAGCGAGGCGAGGGTGTCGCCGAGACGGGAGAAAAGCGTTCCCGCGATGAGCACCTGCGCGGCGACCGGCATCGCGGTACCCCTGCGCAGCGCGGCGAACGGCGCTCTCCGCGTCTTTTGCGTGTCCAATCCAGTCCAATCCGTCCACTTGCTGTGCTCATTCAGTCTGCTCGCCGATCAGATTAGGCCTGCTCGCAGAGTGGTGGAGCGTCCACCGGCCACCGGGACGGGCTGCTTTCCGGGCTTTGCATGCCCTGCCGGAACCCGGGGCGCGATCCTAATTTCTCAGCCACGAGCGATGCTTCACCGAAAATCCACACATGTTCCACATCAACTCCGGCCGGTCCGGGACCTGCCGACGCGTTCCGCGTGCCACCCGCGACGATGCGCATCCAGGGCGTTCCGGACGTCCTTTCCCTGGTTGGCCGGGCGGGTGAAGAGCAGGAACGTCCCGATGTCCCGCTGGGAGCTGTAAAGCGTGTTTTTCGGCCAATCGCCGGAGTTGCTGCGGTCTCTTCCGGTGAACCGCTCCACCTCCGTCCGTCGACCCGGAAAGCGCCTTCCGGGACGGCCGAGTTATCGACGCCGGCCAGATGAATGTCCGGAAAATGCCGGGACAACGAGCCGCCGCATTCCCCGAGAACGGAGAAAAGGGAACGAACCGGTATCCCGGGGAAGCGCGGGCCCCCTGGTCGGAAAACCGAGTGCCACGCCCCGCACGCTCTGCCTGCACCCGCTCGGTATCACGCACCGTAGCCGCGGAAGGCGGTCGCGGCGCATTACCGTGACGAGTTCGGACGATTGAGGGGAGAGGGCCGTGTGCGACCGCGCGACTGCCGCCTCTTCCCGCTCCCGGTACGAGGTGATCCTCGTGTCCCCGTCCCTCCGGTACCCGCTGCGCGGCTGGTCTCGGACTCCGTGACGCCCGACGCGCTCTTCAACTTCTTGCATATGCCAGGGCATTGACGTCCCGTCAGTCGTCGTCCGGTGAACTTCACCGCCGTAGTCCGGCGAACTTCACCACACGGAAATTGCGCTGCCCATTCCAGGACCCCGCCAGGGAACCGCATTCGAAAGGCACCGGGCCATGCGCACCGAACTCCACCCGAACTCCCTCAACCCTCTTTGCGGCCGTTCGCTACCTGGGCATCCTCGCCCACGTCGACGCCGGAAAGACCACCGTCACGCCCGCTGCGGTGGGTGTTGGGGTCGTTGTCCGTCGTGGTTGTGGGGGCGCCTACTCGCGTGCGGTCGGGCCGCCTTAGCTCGGCGGTCGGGTCGGTGTCTGCGGTGGGTGTGGGTTGGTCTTCGTGTGGCGGGTCGGGTCGGTGTCTGCCGTGGGTGTCGGTCCTCCTCCGCCCCGCGCGTCGGGCCGTCCCCCGCCGTGTGCAGAGGCTCGCCCCGCCGTGCAGAATCGACCGCGCCGCGCCGGACGTGAGCCACGGCCCGCCCACCCCGCCGTAACGCATCCCCCCGTCGAAACACAACCGTTGCGGAACGCCCCCCGGGCTCTCCCTGCCCAGGTCACATGGCTTCGGCCCAGGTCACACCGCCTGGGGTGGGCGGACCACCGGGTCGGAACCGGGTGTTCCCGGGGCCGCCTGCGCGGATACCCGTGCCGGATCCCTTGACGAGCTATTGTTCGGGGGGTTAACTCACGTCCTAAATTAAGCCATGAGGGGCTTCGGCAGCCGAACGGTGGTCTCGGCCTTCGCAATCGCGGGCGCCGGCCTTCGCGAAGCCCTCTCGGGGTTCTCGACTCCCGGAAAGGCACAGCTGGAGCCATGCGCAGCATCCGAGCCGCGGCCGTAGGCGCCGTCACCATGTCTCTCGCCCTCGCGGTCACGGCCTGCGGTGGCGGTTCGTCCACCGGCGGCGGGTCCAACGACTCCCCGAAGACGCTCACCTACTGGGCCTCCAACCAGGGTGCCAGCATCGAGGTCGACAAGAAGGTCCTTCAGCCGGAGCTCGACAAGTTCCAGAAGCAGACCGGCATCAAGGTCAAGCTGGAGGTCGTGCCCTGGTCGGACCTGCTCAACCGGATCCTGACAGCGACCACCTCCGGCCAGGGCCCCGACGTGCTGAACATCGGCAACACCTGGAGCGCCTCGCTGCAGGCGACCGGCGCGCTGCTGCCCTGGGACGCCAAGAACTTCGACAAGATCGGCGGCAAGGACCGCTTCGTCGACTCCGCGCTCGGCTCCACGGGCGCCGAGGGCAAGGACCCGGCGGCCGTACCGCTGTACTCGATGGCCTACGCCCTCTACTACAACAAGAAGATCTTCGCCGCCGCCGGGATCGCCAAGCCCCCGGTCACCTGGGACGAGTTGATCGCCGACGGCAAGAAGATATCCGCCAAGGGCAAGTCGGTGCTCGGCGCCGAGGGCGGAAACGTGTCGGAGAACATCCACCACGTCTTCGTCTTCGCCAAGCAGCACGGCGCCGACTTCTTCACCGCCGACGGCAAGCCCAACTTCACCGACGACAAGGTCGTCGCCGCGGTGCAGCAGTACGTCGACCTCATGGCCAAGGACAAGGTCATCCCGACCTCCGACGCCGAGTACGCGCAGAACCAGTCGGTGAGCGACTTCGCCAAGGGCAAGCAGGCGATGCTGCTGTGGCAGTCGGCGTCCTCCAACCTCAAGTCGCAGGGCATGAGCGACAGCGACTACGGCATCGCCCCGGTGCCCGTGCAGTCCGGCACCCCCGGCACCGGCGCCCAGGTCAACTCGATGGTCGCCGGCATCAACCTGGCGGTCTTCAAGAACACCAAGAACCTCGACGGCGCGACCAAGTTCGTGAAGTTCCTGACCAGCGACGACGAGCAGAAGATCCTCAACACCGCCTACAGCTCCATCCCGCCGGTCAAGGCCGCCCAGGAGGACCCGGCCTTCAACACCCCCGCCAACTCCGTCCTGAAGAACACACTCGCCACCAGCGCCGCGGCCCTGCCCCAGGTGGCCGCCGAGTCGCAGTTCGAGACGACGGTCGGTACGGCAGTGAAGAACCTGTTCGCCGCCGCGGCCGCCGGCCACGCCGTCACCACCGACTCCGTGAAGGCCGAGCTGGAGAAGGCCCAGCAGCAGATGCCGGCGGCCTGAGCACCATGACGACGACCACCACCACCGCCGTACACGAGCCGGTGCGTGCGAACTCCCCCGGGGCGGCGGGCGGCTCGGGCCGCCGCCCCGGGCGGATCCGCCGGATCGGACTGCCGTACCTGCTGCTCCTGCCCGCCCTGCTGCTCGAACTCCTCGTCCATCTGGTGCCGATGGTCATCGGTGTCGTGATGAGCTTCAAGGAGCTCACCCAGTTCTACATCCGCGACTGGGGCACCGCCCCCTGGTCCGGGTTCGACAACTACAAGACGTCGATCGAGTTCAACGCCCCGGTCGGCAAAGCCCTGTTGCACTCCTTCTTCGTCACCGTCGGCTTCACCCTGCTGTCGGTCGGCCTGTGCTGGCTGATCGGCACCGCGGCCGCGGTGTTCATGCAGGACACCTTCCGGGGCCGGGGCCTGCTGCGGGCCCTGTTCCTGGTGCCGTACGCGCTGCCGGTCTACGCGGCCGTCATCACCTGGGTGTTCATGTTCCAGCATGACAACGGCCTGGTGAACCACGTCCTGCACGACCAGTTGCACCTCACCGACAAGCCGTCGTTCTGGCTGATCGGCGACAACAGCTTCTGGGCGCTGCTGATCGTGTCGGTGTGGAAGGGCTGGCCGTTCGCCTTCCTGATCGTGATGGCCGGACTCCAGAACATCCCCAAGGAGCTGTACGAGGCGGCCGCCCTGGACGGCGCCGGCATGGTGCAGCAGATCCGCCGGATCACCCTGCCCTCGCTGCGCCCGGTCAACCAGGTGCTGATCCTGGTCCTGTTCCTGTGGACGTTCAACGACTTCAACACGCCGTACGTCCTGTTCGGCAAGGCCGCGCCGGAGGCCGCCGACCTCATCTCGGTCCACATCTACCAGGCCTCCTTCGTCACCTGGAACTTCGGCACCGGCTCGGCGATGTCCGTGCTCCTGCTGCTCTTCCTGCTGGTCGTGACCGGCGTCTATCTCGCGCTCACCTCACGCGGACGGAGGACCGCCGATGTCTAGTCCCAGTTCGCCGATGGCCCCGCCGCGCTCGTTCCTCTGGGCCCGGGGGATCTTCCTCACGCTGCTCACCGGGTTCGTGCTGGTCCCCGTGTACGTGATGATCTCCAGCTCGCTCAAGCCCCTCGCGGACGTCACCGGCAAGTTCCGCTGGCTGCCCAGCGGGCTGACCATCCGCCCGTACATCGACATCTGGTCGACGGTCCCGCTCGCGAGGTACTTCGTCAACTCGCTGATCGTGGCGGTCTCGGCGACCGTCTGCTCGGTCGTCGTCGCGGTGTTCGCCGCCTACGCGGTCAGCCGTTACGAGTTCCGCGGCAAGCGGGTCTTCACGGTCACCGTGCTGTCCACGCAGATGTTCCCGGGCATCCTCTTCCTGCTCCCGCTGTTCCTCCTGTACGTCAACATCGGCAACGCCACCGGCATCGCCCTGTTCGGATCCCGCGGCGGGCTGATCCTCACCTACCTGACGTTCTCGCTGCCGTTCTCGATCTGGATGCTGATCGGGTACCTCGACTCGGTGCCCAGGGACCTGGACGAGGCGGCGCTGGTGGACGGCTGCGGGCCGCTCGGCGCGCTGTTCCGGGTGGTCGTACCGGCGGCGATCCCGGGAATCGTCGCGGTCGCCGTCTACGCCTTCATGACGGCCTGGGGCGAGGTGCTGTTCGCGTCGGTCATGACCAACGACACCACCCGCACCCTCGCCGTCGGCCTCCAGGGCTACTCCACGCAGTACGACGTCTACTGGAACCAGATCATGGCCGCCTCGCTCGTGGTGAGCGTCCCCGTAGTGGCCGGCTTCCTGCTGCTCCAGCGCTACCTCGTCGCCGGGCTGACGGCGGGCGCCGTCAAGTGAACCCACCTCCCTCCGAAGTTCCGAAGCTCGTCGCGAAAGGAATTACGTGACCATCGACCTCGCCGCACTCCCGCACGACTTTCTGTGGGGCACGGCAACCGCGGCGTACCAGATCGAGGGAGCCGTCGCCGAGGACGGCCGCTCACCCTCCATCTGGGACACCTTCTCGCACACCCCGGGGAAGATCGCGGGCGACGACAACGGCGACATCGCCTGCGACCATTACCACCGCTGGCGCGAGGACATCGGCCTGATGGGCCGACTCGGCACCAACGCCTACCGGTTGTCGATCGCCTGGCCGCGCGTGCGGCCCGGCGGCGACGGCCCGGTCAACGCCAAGGGCCTCGACTTCTACGACGAGTTGATCGACGCCCTGCTCGCGGCGGGGATCACCCCCTCGGTCACCGTCTACCACTGGGACCTGCCGCAGGCCCTCCAGGACCGGGGCGGCTGGACCGAGCGCGCGACCGCCGAGCACTTCGCCGACTACGCCTCCGTGGTCGCCGAGCGCTTCGGTGACCGCGTCCGGCACTGGACCACCCTCAACGAGCCCTCCTGCTCGGCCTGGATCGGCCACCTGGAGGGCAAGATGGCCCCGGGCCTGACGGACCTCACCACCGCCGTCCGCGCCTCCTACCACCTGCTCCTCGGCCACGGCCTGGCCGCCCGGGCGATCCGCGCCGCCGCGCCGGGCGCCGAGGTCGGCATCGTGAACAACCTCTCGACGGTGTTCGCCGCTTCGGACCGTCCCGAGGACCAGGCCGCCGTCCGCCGCCACGACGGGCACGTCAACCGCTGGTGGCTGGACCCGGTGCACGGCCGCGGCTTCCCGGCCGACATGGTCGAGACGTACGGCGTCGAACTCCCCGAGCGCCCCGGCGACCTGGAGACCATCGCCACCCCGCTCGACTGGCTGGGCCTGAACTACTACTTCCCGGCCTATGTGGAGGACGACCCGAACGGCCCAGCCCCGTACGCCCGTTCGGTGCGCCGCCCCGACGTCCCGCGCACCGGCATGGACTGGGAGATCGACGCGAGCGGCATCGAGACGCTGCTGCTGCGCCTCACGAACGAGTACGGCGCCCGCAAGCTCTACGTCACCGAGAACGGCTCGGCCTACCCGGACGTGGTCCGCCCCGACGGCACGATCGACGACCCCGAGCGCCAGGAGTACCTGGTCGGCCATCTCGCCGCCTGCGCCTCGGCGGCCCGCAAGGGCGCCCCGCTGGCCGGGTACTTCGCCTGGTCGCTGCTGGACAACTTCGAGTGGGCGTACGGCTACGACAAGCGCTTCGGCCTGGTCCACGTCGACTACCGCACCCAGGTCCGCACCATCAAGGGCAGCGGCCACCGGTACGCGGACATCATCCGCCACCACCGGGGACAGGCCCGCAGGGCGGCCTGACACGACCGCGGTGGGCGCGGACCAGGGGAGTTCCGCGCCCACCGCACCGCACTCCCACACGCATGCACGACGGTCCACGCCGCATGGACACCGAGCTCCGATCTGTCATGAACACAACAACGTGTGCACCATCGACACTCAGGAGGCCCGCATGCCATCCCGCATCCCCCGCACCCTCCTGGCCGCCCTCGCGACGGCTGCCCTGCTGGCCTCGGGCCCGGTCCTGGCCGCCCCGGCGACCGCCGCTACCGCCGCCGTGACC
The DNA here is from genome assembly GCF_040303265.1 of Streptomyces sp. NPDC096040. NCBI lineage: Bacteria > Bacillati > Actinomycetota > Actinomycetes > Kitasatosporales > Streptomycetaceae > Streptomyces > Streptomyces sp. NPDC096040. Next base: position 219,698 of record NZ_JBEOTA010000012.1, on the reverse strand, counting down.
TGGGACACCGACCGCGCCAACACCGCCTACACGGCCGACCCGAACGCCGTCACCGCCTCCGGCAGCGAGAACGGCGGCACCACTGCCGGCCTCGCCTTCGACGGCAACGGCGGCACCCGCTGGTCCAGCAACTTCGCCGACGACGCCTGGATCCGGATCGACCTCGGCACCACCATCCGCATCGACCGGGTCGTCCTCGACTGGGAGGCCGCCTACGGCAAGAGATACGTCCTGGAAGCCTCGAAGAACGGCACGGACTGGACGCCGTTCTACACCGAGACCGCGGGCACCGGCGGCTCGGTCACAGCGAGCACCTACCCGCAGGAGGTCACCGGCCGCTACGTCCGGATGCGTGGCATCGAACGCGCCACGCCCTACGGCTACTCGCTCTGGAACTTCAAGGTCTACGGCGGCGAACCGGCCCCCGCGTCCTCGACCGTCACCAACCTCGCCCTGAACCACCCGGCGTACTCCAACTACTACCAGCACGCGGGCAATTCCCCGGCGTTCGCCACCGACGGCGGCTGGCCGGCCGACCTGAAGGGCGACTCCACCCGCTGGTCGAGCGACTGGAACGCCGACCGCTGGATCTCGGTCGACCTGGGCGCCACCTCCACGATCTCCTCCGTGGACCTGTACTGGGAGTCGGCGTACGCCGTCGACTACCTCCTCCAGGTCTCCGACGACAACGTCAACTGGCGCACGGTGTACGAGCCTTCCGCCGCCGCCATCGCCACCCGCCGCGCGAACGTCGTCGCCCCCTCGGACGCCGCGGGCCTGCACGACACCGTCACCCTTCCCTCTCCGGCCACCGGCCGCTATGTCCGGATGCTCGGCAAGGAGCGCCGCAGCTTCTACAACCCGGCCCCCTACACCGCCCAGTTCGGCTACTCCCTCTACGAGTTCCAGGTCTGGGGCACCGGCGGCAGCGTACAGGCGGCCTACCCCGCGCTCCCGGGCGAGCAGCCGGGCACGTACCAGACCACGTTCTTCGACGACTTCACGGGCAGCTCGCTGGACCGCTCCAAGTGGCGGGTCGTCCGCACCGGCACCGAGATGGGCCCGGTCAACGGCGAGTCCCAGGCGTACGTCGACTCGACGGACAACGTCCGGACGCAGAACGGCGAGTTGATCCTGAAGGCGAAGTACTGCAAGGGCTGCACCCAGGCGGGCGGCGGCACCTACGACTTCACGTCCGGCCGTATCGACACCAACACCCACTTCGACTTCACCTACGGCAAGGTCAGCGCCCGTATGAAACTCCGGGTCGGCGACGGCTACTGGCCCGCCTTCTGGCTGCTGGGCAGCAACGTCGACAACCCGTCGGTCTCCTGGCCGGCCTCCGGCGAGACCGACATCATGGAGAACATCGGCTACCCGACGTGGACGAGCACCTCGCTCCACGGCCCCGGCTACTCGGCCGACGGCAACATCGGCACCCGCCAGACCTTCCCGAACGGCGGCACCATCGACCAGTGGCACACCTACGCGGTGGAGTGGACGCCGACGGCGATGCGCTTCTACGTCGACGACACCCTGGTCCAGGAGACCACCCGCAACAAGCTGGAGTCGACACGCGGCCAGTGGGCCTACGACCACAACCAGTACGTCATCCTCAACCTCGCCCTCGGCGGCGCCTACCCCGCCGGCTGGAACCAGGTCACCAGCCCCTACTGGGGCCTGCCGCAGTCCAGCGTGGGCAAGATCGCGGCCGGGGGAGTGCAGGCGGAGGTGGACTGGGTGCGGGTGGAACAGAAGAGGTAGGGACCAGGTACCTGCCCGGGGGCCGCGCTGCCGAGGGGAGGCGGGGGAGGGGCCGGGGGCCGGCCGCGGGCCTGTCGTGGCTGGTCGTGCAGGTCCCCGCGTCCCTGACGGAGCGCTCGACGCTGCCGCGGCCGAAAGAGGACACCGCCCCCGCGTTCGTCCGCGACTGAACGGTCCGTCCGCGTTTCGCGTACTACCCGACCGTGGGAGGATCACTCACCATGAGTGCGTCACCGGCGGTACGGAGCCTGCGTGCCGCGGTGTTCGCCGCGGTGTGCGTGCTCCTGGCTGCCGCCGGCCATGCACTGGCCATGGGGGAGATGCCGCCGCTGTGGGCCGACGCGGCCGGATTCGCCGCCGTGTTCGGCCTGGGGCGCGTCCTCGCGGGACGTGAGCGCGGACTCCCGGAGATCGGTGCCGGCATGCTGCTCACCCAGGCCGGTCTGCACTTCGGCTTCGACGCGGCACACGCGGCGACATCCGCACCCACGCCCACCACGGCCATGTCTCACATGTCTCACATGTCCATGGCCGGCATGGCGCAGCACCCGCACGCCATGACCGCGCACGCCACCCTGGCCCATGTCGTCGCGGCCTTGGTCGCCTCCTGGTGGCTGCGGTGCGGCGAGGCCGCCCTGTGGTCGCTGCTGCGCCGCACGGCTGCCCTCGTGCCCGGTCTCGCGGCCTGGTGGCGTGACGCCCCGCTGCCCGCCCCGGCCGGCCGCCCGCTGCGGGCCCCGGCCGATCCGGTACGCCCCCGCCGACTGCTCGCGCTACGGCACGCGGTGAGCCGACGCGGCCCCCCTGCTGCGATCCCGTACCCCGTCCGACACCCGTAAGGCCCTCTAACAGACTTCACTCGTACGGAGATCCACTCACCCATGTCTGCCAACTCTGCCCTGCGCCGCGCCGGCACCGTCACCGCGCTCACCGCCGCGGCGGTCCTCGCCGCCGCCGGTGCCGCCTCCGCGCATGTCACCGTCCACCCCGAGAGCTACGCCAAGGGCGCCACGGACGGCGTCCTGACCTTCCGTGTCCCCAACGAGGAGGACAACGCCTCCACCACCAAGGTCCAGGTCTACCTGCCCACCGACCACCCGGTCCTGGGCGTCCTCGTCAGCCCCCAGGACGGCTGGACCGCCAAGGTGACCACCACCAAGCTCAAGACGCCCGTGAAGACCGACGACGGCACCATCACCGAGGCCGCCTCCGAGATCACCTGGACCGGCGGGAAGATCGGGGCCGGACAGTACGAGGACTTCAACGTCGCCTTCGGCCAGCTGCCCGAGGACACCGACCAGCTGACCTTCAAGGCCCTCCAGACGTACTCGGACGGCAAGGTCGTCCGCTGGATCGAGGAGGCCGCGAGCGGCGGCGAGGAGCCGGAGAACCCGGCGCCGACGCTCAAGCTGACGGCGAGTGACGAGGCCGCGGCCTCGGCCGCACCGGCGACGAAGAGCAGCGCCAAGGCGACGACGACCGCGTCGGGCGACGCAAGCGACTCCACCGCGCGGGGCCTCGGCATCGCGGGCCTGATCGTCGGCGCACTGGGCCTGGCGGCAGCCGCGTTCGCCTTCGTACGGACACGGGGCGCACGGTCGTAGGCGAACGGCAGGGGCCCGGACCATCCCCCGGTCCGGGCCCCTGCCGTGCTCGGTCAGTTCATCGCACCGCCAGTTCCAGCATCTCCAGCTCCTCCGCGCGTACCTCCACCCGCGCCTCCGCGCGCACCGTCAGCCGCACCTCAGCCGGCCGTTCCTTCTCCGCGACCACCGCCACCGTCGCCGCCGCCGCCTGAGAGTTCCGCCACAGCCACACCACATCGCGCCCGAACGACCACAGCAGCGAGCCGAGCGCCAGCAGCACCACGCCCAGGTTGGCCAGATGGGGCAGCAGGTCCGCGCCCGCCAGGAGCAGGCAGATGCCCTGCATCGCGGCGACGGTCTTGCGGGCCATCGACGGCGGCAGCGGGGCGTTCAGCCAGGGCGCGACCTTCGCCGCCGCGACGAACGCGTAGCGCATCGCGCCGATCAGCAGCACCCACGGACCCACCTGCGTCGAGACGTACACGCTCAGCACCAGGATCAGGAACGCGTCGACCTCCATGTCGAAGCGCGCGCCCAGCGCGGTCGACGTACCCGTGTGGCGGGCCACCTTGCCGTCCACGCCGTCGAGGATGAGGGCGACGGCGGTCAGGCCGACCAGGAGCGAGACCGGCGGGGAGCTCTCGAAGGAGTCGGCGACCAGCGCCGTCACACCGCCGACCAGGATCGCGCGGCCCAGGGTGACCCGGTTCGCCGGGCCGAAGGTGCGCGGCCGGGTCCGGTGCAGGGCCCGGGAGAGCACCGCCCAGGTGGCTATCGCGAACGCGAGACCCGTCAGCCACCCGGCAGGCCCCATGCCTATCGCCGACCCGAGCAGGGTCAGCAACAGGATCTGCACGCCCGCTCCCACAGCGGTCTCCTGCTGGACCAGCCTGGCTTCGTATGTGTTGTTCAGGGCCACCGCACGTCCTCCGGCCGAGTGACAGAGTCGATCAACGCCGCGTACTGTGCGCGGCCTGTGCACCTCTCGCTGTGCACATCTCGGTACGTGAACAACTTCCCGATCGTTCAGGAGGATGCCGATGAACCGCTCGGCCCGCGCGTTCTGGCTCCGCTCTCCGGGCCACGGAGAGCTGCGTGACGTCACCCTCACGGAGCCCGCCGAGGGCGAGGTTCTGGTGCGCGCGCTGTACTCCGGAGTCAGCCGGGGCACCGAGACACTGGTGTTCCGCGGCGGGGTGCCGGAGAGCCAACACGCGGTGATGCGGGCGCCGTTCCAGGAGGGCGAGTTCCCCGGGCCGGTGAAGTACGGCTACCTCAGCGTCGGCGTCGTGGAGGCGGGCCCCGTTGAGCTGATCGGGCGTACGGTGTTCTGCCTGTACCCGCATCAGACGCGTTACGTCGTTCCGGTGACCGCGGTGACGGTGGTACCGGAGCGTGTACCACCGGCGCGTGCGGTGCTCGCGGGCACCGTGGAGACCGCCGTGAACGCCCTCTGGGACGCCGCGCCCCTGGTCGGCGACCGGATCGCGGTGATCGGCGGCGGCATGGTCGGCTGCTCGGTCGCCGCCCTCCTCGCCCGCTTCCCCGGCGTACGGCTCCAACTGGTCGACGCCGACCCGGGCCGGGCGAAAACGGCTGAGGCGCTGGGCGTCGACTTCGCGGCCCCACAGGACGCCCTCGACGGCTGCGACCTGGTCGTCCACGCCAGCGCCACCGAACAGGGCCTCACCCGAGCCCTGGAACTCCTCGCCCCCGAGGGCACGGTCCTCGAACTGAGCTGGTACGGCGACCGGCGCATCGCCCTCCCGCTCGGCGAGGCCTTCCACTCCCGGCGCCTCACCGTGCGCAGCAGCCAGGTCGGCACCGTCTCCCCGCGCCGGGCAGGCCGCAGTTACGCCGACCGGCTCGCCCTGGCCCTCGACCTGCTGGCCGATCCGGCGCTGGACGCCCTCATCACTGGGGAAAGCTCGTTCGAAGAGCTGCCGGAGGTGCTCCCGAAACTCGCCTCCGGGGAGATCCCCGCGCTCTGCCACCGGGTCCGCTACGGCGACGTCGGCTGACGGAACGTCCAATGCGGCCCGCCAAGAGCGCCTGACCTGAGAAAAGAGTGAGAGTGGACTGAACACGGGGAAGCCACGAACCGTATTAAGGGCATCCCCAGGCAGGGATCAGCCGGGGGACCAGACGCGCCGCACCTGGAGGGTCGTCCGTTGTTCAGCATCACCGTCCGCGATCACATCATGATCGCCCACAGCTTCCGCGGCGAGGTGTTCGGGCCCGCGCAGCGACTGCACGGCGCCACGTTCCTGGTGGACGCCACCTTCCGCCGTGAACAGCTGGACGACGACAACATCGTCGTCGACATCGGTCTTGCCACCCAGGAGCTCGGCGCCGTGGTCAGCGAGCTGAACTACAGAAACCTGGACAACGAGCCGGACTTCGCCGGGGTCAACACCTCCACGGAGTTCCTCGCCAAGGTCATCGCCGACCGGCTCGCCGAGCGGATCGAGAAGGGCGCCCTGGGCGAGGGCGCCAGGGGCCTGGCCGGACTCACCGTCACCCTGCACGAGTCGCATGTCGCCTGGGCGAGTTACGAGCGTGCCCTGTGACCGACGTGACCATCGGCCGGGCACCGGCCCTCACCTACGTGCCCGCGCAGCGCGCGGCCACCACCGAACCGGTCGGCGAGAACGCCCCGGCGAACATCGGGATCCTCCGCATGTCCCTGCGTATCGTGCACTTCGTCATGCCGGGCGGTGTCGACGACCCGGCCACCCCGAGCGGCGGCAACGCCTACGACCGGCGGGTCTGCCTGGACCTGCCCGGCTTCGGCTGGCAGGTCACCAAGCACGCCGTGCCCGGCTCCTGGCCCCGCCCCGACACGGCCGCCCGGGACACCCTCGCCCGCACCCTGCGGGAGCTGCCCGACGGCGCGGTCGTCCTCCTCGACGGCCTGGTGGCGTGCGGGGTCCCCGAGATCGTCGTACCGGAGACCGAACGGCTGCGGCTCGCCGTCCTGGTGCACCTGCCGCTCGGCGACGAGACCGGGCTCGACCCGGCCGTGGCCGCCGACCTGGACGCCCGGGAGCGGACGGTGCTGCGCGCCGTACCGGCCGTGGTGGCGACCAGCGACTGGGCGGTACGACGGCTGGTCTCGCACCACGGCCTGGCGCCCGAACGAGTCCATGTCGCCGCCCCGGGCGCCGACATCGCCCCGCTGGCCGGCGGCACCGACGGGGTCTCGCACCTGCTGTGCGTCGCCGCCGTCACCCCGCGCAAGGGCCAGCACCGGCTGGTCGAGGCCCTCTCCGCGGTCCGGGACCTGCCGTGGACCTGCACCTGTGTGGGCGGCCTCGGCCAGGACCCCGAGTACGTCGCCTATCTGCGCTCGCTGATCGCCGAGCACGGCCTGACGGACCGGCTGCACCTCGCCGGTCCCCGCTCCGGCGCCGACCTCGACGCCAGCTACGCCGCCGCCGACCTGATGGTCCTCACCTCGTACGCCGAGACCTACGGCATGGCGGTCACCGAGGCCCTCGCCCGGGGCATCCCGGTGCTCGCCACCGACGTCGGCGGGCTGCCCGAGGCGGTCGGCCGCGCCCCCGACGGCGGGGTGCCCGGCATCCTCGTGCCGCCGGAGGACCCCGCCGCGCTCGCCGCCGAACTGCGCGGCTGGTTCGGCGAAGCGGACGTACGCCGTCGCCTGAAGGCCGCCGCGCGCGGCCGGCGGGCGGCGCTCGACGGCTGGGCGACCACCGCCCGCAGCCTCGCCGGAGTCCTGCTGAGGCTCCCCGACGAACCACGGAGGGCGGCATGACCAGCGAGACGACGACCACTACTCCGGTCGGCGCGATCCCCGCGCAGCCCGGGCCCGGGGATGTTACGGATGCAGGGGTGGGACGAGAGCACATGGATGCCGCAGCCTCCCGTGAGCCCGGCCGGTCCGAGGTGATCGCCGGGGCCGGTCCCGTCGTGCGCCCGGGCGAGCGGGCCACCGTTCGCCTGCGCGAGGGCGGGCCCGAGGAGCCGCCGCGGTACGCACCCGAGTGGCTGGAGCTGCGGGAGAGCGCGGACGCGGCCGCCCGGTCGCACGACCTGCTGGACCCGCTGCGGATCCGGCTGGCCAACCTGCCCGGCAAGGCGGGCGGCCTGGTCGTGCACGACCTGGGCTGCGGCACCGGCTCCATGGGCCGCTGGCTCGCGCCCCGCCTGGACGGCGCCCAGCACTGGATCCTGCACGACCGCGATCCCTACCTCCTCCACTTCGCCGCCGTCGCCTCGCCCCGCGTGGCCGCCGACGGAAGCCGGGTCACGGTGGAGACCCGCCGCGGTGACGTCGCCCGGCTCACCCCCGAGGCGCTGACCGGCGCCTCCCTGGTGACCGCGTCCGCGCTCCTCGACGTCCTCACCCGCGAGGAGGTCGGCATACTCGCCGCAGCCTGCGCCGGGGCCGGCTGCCCCGCCCTGCTCACCCTGTCGGTGGCCGGACGGGTCGAGTTCGGCACGCCCCATCCGCTGGACGCGGAGCTGACGGAGGCCTTCAACACCCACCAGCGGCGCGGCGGGATGCTCGGCCCGGACGCGGTCACGGCCGCCTGCGAGGCCTTCGCCGACCGGGGCGCCACCGTGAAGGTGCACCCCAGCCCCTGGCGGCTCGGCCCCGACGAGAAGGCGCTCACCGAGCAGTGGCTGCGCGGCTGGGTCGGCGCGGCCGTCGAGGAGCGCCCCGAACTGGCCGAGCGCGCCGAGGCCTACCTGGCCGAGCGGCTCGCCGCCTGCGCGGCCGGCGAACTGCGGGTCGTCCTGCACCACAGCGACCTGCTGGCGCTCGCCCGGCCGACCGGAGGCACCTCATGACCACCTCCACCCTGGTCCGCGAGACCGCCCCCGTCGCCCCGGTGACCGTGGCCCGGCGCGTCAACCTCCGCGCCGTCCGCACCCACGTGGGCACCCTCGCCGGGGTCGCCATCATCGCCGTGCTGCTGTGGCGGCTCGGCACCGGCGTCTTCCTCGACGGACTGCGCCGCATCGACACCCCGACGCTGGCCGTCGGCCTGGCGACCGGCGTGGTCACGACCGTACTGAGCGCCTGGCGCTGGCAGCTGGTGGCCCGCAGCCTCGGCCTGCGGCTGCCGCTGGGGCCCGCGGTCGGCGACTACTACCGCGCGCTGTTCCTCAACGCGGCCCTGCCCGGCGGGGTGCTCGGTGACGTTCACCGGGCGGTCAGGCACGGGCAGAGCGAGGGCGACGTAGGGCGCGGTGTCCGCGCGGTCGTCCTCGAAAGGGCCGCGGGACAGATCGCTTTGACGGTGTTCGGCGCGGGCGCGCTGCTGATCCTGCCCTCGCCGGTCCGCGACGAGGTACGCAGCTTCGCCCCGCTGGCGGCGGCCGGCCTGGTGGGCGCCTGCGCGGTGGTGGCCGCGGTCCGGATGAACAAGGCCCCGGGCAAGCGCGGCGGCGCCCTGCGTGAGATGCTCGCCGAGGCCCGCCGGGCGCTGCTGTCACGGCAGAACGGGCCGGGCGTCGCACTGTCCTCCGCGGTCATCCTCGCCGGACACGTCGGAATGTTCGTGGTGGCCGCGCGGGTCGCCGGCTCCACCGCCTCCGTGGCGGCGCTGGCACCGATCGCGGTGCTCGCCCTGGTCGCCATGGGCCTGCCGCTGAACGTCGGGGGCTGGGGCCCCCGGGAGGGCGTCACCGCCTGGGCGTTCGCCGCAGCCGGCCTCGGCGCGGACAGCGGGCTCGCCACCGCCGTCGTCTACGGCGTCCTCAGCTTCGTGGCGGCCCTGCCGGGGCTGGTGGTCCTGGTCGTCCGCTGGTACGCCGGGCTGCGCTACTCCCGCTCCGAGGTGAGCAGTTCGAAGACCGCGCCGAAGGAATCGGCGAGGCTCGCCAGGAGTTCCTTCCCCTTTTCCGCCGACCCCAGGGAGGGACGGCCGATGACGCCCGACTCGGTATAGGCGGACATTCCCAGGGTGAGGAGATGACGGCGGTCGTCAGCGGTGAAATCGGCGGACTCGTGACCAGGGCGGACCAATTCGGGATGAGCGTGCAGCAGAATCGAGGTCTCGATTTCTCCCGCATGCATGTCGGTGAGCGCCGAGGTCTCCACCCCGGCCCGCCCGAGTGCTGTCTCCCAGTCCTCCGCGGCCGGGTACAGCGCCATCCGCTCGCCGCGCGCGGACGCCTCCTGGACGACGTTGCCCAGCACGTAGTTGCCGCCGTGGCCGTTGACCACGACCAGCGCCTCCACGCCCGAGCGGCGCAACGATTCTGCGATGTCCCGGACCACCGCGTGCAGGGTCACCGAGGAGATGCTGACGGTCCCCGGCCAGGCCGCGTGCTCGTGCGAGCAGGAGACCGTCACCGGCGGAAGGAGGTGCACCGGGAACGCGGCGGCGATCTCCCGGGCGACGGCACAGGCGACGAGCGTGTCCGTCGCCAGCGGAAGGAAGGGACCGTGCTGTTCGAAGCTCCCCACGGGAAGGACGGCGACCTGAGTTGAAACGACCGCCCCCCTGGTCCGTACCTCTTCCGTGGTGTCCGCCGGCAACAAGCCGTATGCCGCCGTACGCGCGCCCGAACCATTCATCGTTTCACGGCCTTTCGTCTCCTCTTAGGAATCAGATCATGACAGAGAACATCGGCGTACTCGGCAAGAAGTCCCCACGGCGTTCGGGCGTGGAACGCGTCGTCAATGCACCGCTGCCCACCGTCTACGGGAAATTCCAGGCGATCGGCTACCTGGACCACGACCGCGGTGACGAACAAGTGGCCCTGGTCTACGGGGACATCGACAGCGACCGGGTGCTGACCCGGCTGCACTCGGAGTGCCTGACCGGTGACGCGTTCGGCTCCCAGCACTGCGAGTGCGGCGACCAACTGGCCGCCGCACTGCGCGCGGTCGTCGCCGAGGGCAGCGGCATCGTCGTCTACTTGCGGGGACACGAGGGCCGTGGCATCGGACTGCTCGCCAAGCTGCGCGCGATGGCGCTCCAGGCGGAGGGCCTCGACACGGTCGAGGCCAACCTCGCGCTCGGCCTGCCCGTCGACGCCCGCGACTACGGTGTCGCCGCCGGCATCCTGCGCGACCTCGGGGTCGGTTCCGTACGCCTGATGTCCAACAACCCGCGCAAACGGGAGTCCCTGGTACGCCACGGCATCGAGGTCGCCGAGACGGTCCCGCTGCTGATCGAGCCGTGCGAGAACAACATCACGTATCTGCGGACCAAGCGCGAGCGCCTCGACCACGTGCTGCCCCACCTGGACGCCGTGGCTCACTGGTCCTGAGGTACCGGGTGGCCTCCCGGGGAAGGCTCAGGGGAGACCGACAGGGGGCACACGCGTGAATCTTCGGGCCCAGGTCGTGGTCATCGGCGGCGGGGTGATGGGCACCAGCATCGCCTACCACCTGGCGAGCGCGGGCGTCCGTGACGTCGTCCTCGTCGAACGGGACGAACTCGCCGCCGGATCCACGTCGAAGGCCGCCGGAGGGGTGCGCGCCCAGTTCTCCGACGAGCTCAACATCCGGCTGGGCGCGCGCAGCCTGGCCGCCTTCGCCCGCTTCGGGCAGGAGATCGGCTACGACATCGGGCTGCGCCGCGTCGGCTACCTCTTCCTCCTGTCCACCCCCGAGGAGGTCGCCTCCTTCGAGGCGAGCGTCCGGCTCCAGAACCACCTCGGCGTGCCCAGCCGGATGCTCACCCCGAAAGAGGCGGCCCGGCTCTCCCCGCTGATCGCCACCGACGGACTGCTGGCCGCCGCGTACTCCCCGGACGACGGCCACTGCACACCCGAGTCCGTCGTGCACGGCTACGCGGCCGCCGCCCGCGCCCACGGCGCCCGCGTACTGCGCCACACCGAGGTCACCGGCATCGAACGGGACGGCGCTCACCTCACCGCCGTGCACACCACCCTCGGCCGGATCGCCACCGACACGGTGGTGTGCGCGGCCGGGGCCTGGTCGAGGGCGGTCGGCGCGATGGCCGGCGTGGACTTACCGGTCCGGCCGCTGCGCCGCCAGATCGCGGTCACCGAACCGGTCCCGGCACTGCCGCCGACGCTTCCCATGACCATCGACTTCAGCACCAGCCTGTACTTCCACGCCGAGGGCCCGGGACTGCTGCTCGGCATGTCGGACCCGGACGAGCGGCCCGGCTTCGCCAGCGACCCGCACGACCGCTGGATCCCGCGGCTGTACGCGGCCATGGAGCGGCGCGCGCCCGCCCTGCTCGACCTGCGCCGCACCGGCGGCTGGGCCGGCCTGTACGAGAACACACCGGACCACAACGCCCTGATCGGCGAGGCGACTTCGGTCTCCCGGTTCCTGTACGCCACCGGGTTCTCCGGCCACGGCTTCCTCCAGGGCCCGGCCGTCGGCGAGGTGATCCGCGACCTCTACCTGGGCCGCGCCCCCTTCCTCGACGTCCGTCCACTCGACGCCGGCCGGTTCGCGGCCGACGCTCACCGCCCGGAGACCAACCTGGTCTGACCGGACACCTCCTGGTCCAGGATCGACTCGTGGACCAGCCGGCGCAGCTCCGGGAGGACCTTCAGGGTCTTCGGGCGTACCTGGGTGTGGAACTGCACGGTCAGGTCGTGGGTGGGGTCGACCCAGAAGGCGGTGGTGGCCGCGCCGGTCCAGCCGTAGGTGCCGGGGCTGCTCGGCGAGAGGGTGCGGGTGGGGTCGATCACCACCGACACGCCCAGGCCGAAGCCGAGGCCGTCGTTGCCGGGCTCCTGGTGGGCGGGGGCGCCGAAGGCCCGCAGGTCGGTGCCGCCGGGCAGGTGGTTGCTGGAGAGCAGGGCGACCGAGGCGGGGGAGAGCAGCCGGACGCCGTCCAGCTCGCCGCCCCGGCGCAGCATCTCCATGAAACGGTGGTAGTCGTACGCCGTCGCCGCGAGGCCGCCGCTGCCGGACAGGAAGCGGGGGCGGCCGCGCAACGGCAGCCCGGGGATGGCCTCGATGCCGCCGCCCTCCGTCTCGCCGTACAACTCCGAGAGCCGGTCGGCCTGTTCGGGCACGATGTGCAGGCCCGCGTCCGGCATGCCGAGCGGGCGGAAGATCCGGTCCCCGAAGAACTCGTCCAGCCGCTGCCCGGAGACCACCTCGACGACCCGGCTGAGCACGTTGAAGCCGACGGAGTAGTTCCACTGCGTGCCCGGCTCGAACTGGAGGGGCATGCGCGCGTACACCTCCATCGTCTCGGCGAGGTCCGCGCCCGCCGGCACCGAGAACTCCAGGCCGGCCTCGCGGTAGCGGGCGTCCACGGGGTGCGAGTGGTAGAACGCGAAGGTCAGCCCGGCGGTGTGGGTGAGCAGATGCCGGACGAGGACCGGTCCGTCGGCAGGCCGGGTCACCATGGCGTCGCCCGAGCCGCTCACATGCACCCGGGGATCGGCGAACTCCGGCAGAAGGCGGCCGACCGGGTCGTCCAGCGACAGCAGGCCGTCCTCCACCAGCAGCAGTATCGCCACGGCGGTGACCGGCTTGGTCATCGAGTACATCCGCCAGATGGTGTCCGGTTCGACCGGCAGCCCGGCCGCGCGGTCGCGGTGGCCCTGCGTGGTGAGGTGGGCGATCCGGCCGCCGCGCGCCACGGCCACCAGGTAGCCGGGCAGGCGCCCTTCGTCGACGTAGTGGGCGAAGTGCTGGTCGAGGCGGTCCAACGCCTTCGCGTCCAGCCCGACCTCACTGGGGTCGACTTCCTGTCGCAGCTGTGCCATCGCTCTCCTCCGGTCGTGTCGTCCCGCTGCGCGGTCCGACCTCGGACCTCATCGTCGCGCAGGAAGCGGGGAACGCACCCGCTCATCCGCATGTGGTGTGACGGACGCTATAGAAGAGGCGCCGGGTAAGGGACAGACACCCGCCACGCCGAGCACGACCAGGAACCCCGGCGGGAATGGGAGGTGGGCCCGGCGGGGTTGTTCCAGACATGACCCAGGACGCTCTTCTGAAGCTGCTCGCCGAAGGCCACAACGGGGTGCTGGTCACCCTCAAGAGCGACGGCCGCCCCCAGCTGTCCAATGTCAATCACGCGTACTACCCGGACGAGCGGACCGTCCGTGTCTCGATCACGGACGATCGCGCCAAGACCCGCAACCTGCGCCGTGACCCGCGTGCCTCGTACCACGTCACCAGCCCCGACCGCTGGGCCTACACGGTCGCCGAGGGCACCGCCGAGCTCTCGCCGGTCGCCCGGGACCCCTACGACGAGACCGTCGAGGAACTCGTCCGCCTCTACCATGACGTCCAGGGCGAGCACCCCGACTGGGACGACTACCGTGCCGCGATGGTCCGCGACCGCCGACTGGTGCTCCGGCTGCGCGTGGAGCGGGCGTACGGCATTCCGCGGGCCTGACGGCCGGGCCTAGGACCTCTGATCCAGGGCGATCGGCCGATGGCCGGGCGCGGGCCGGATACCTAGGCTGCTGGGCAGGGAACGGCAGCTCAGGAAGGGGCACCATGCCCGTCAACGGTCGTAGTCACATCCGCGTCGCCCGGCCCTCCCGGGATCTTGCCGCGGCCGAGCGCTTCTGGGTGCGAGGGCTGGGGCTCGGTGTGGTGTGGCGGGCCGAGGGCGGACCGGAACCCGGCGAGCACGACCTGCTGATGCTGGGCTGGCCGGACGCCGGCTGGCATCTGGAGCTGGTCCGCGAACCCGCCCGGCCCGTCGAGCCCCGGCCCACCGAGGAGGACCTGCTGGTGATCTATGTCGACGGTCCGGTGCCGGAGGACCTGGCCGCCCGGCTGGAGGAGCACGGCGGCAAGCGGGTGCCGTCACCGAACCCGTACTGGAACCGGTGGGGCGTCACCATCGAGGACCCCGACGGGTACCGGCTCGTGCTCTGCGAGCGCGGCTGGTCCAACCTGTAGCCGGGGGTGCTTGCCGTCCGCCCGGTCCGTCGCTAGCCTCCGCGCGTGATCAATGGGGCACATGTGGTGATCTACACGCGCGACGCCGAGGCGGACCGCGCCTTCCTCCGGGACGTCCTGGGCTGGCCGCACGTCGACGCGGGACACGGCTGGCTGCTCTTCGAGCTGCCGCCGGCCGAGGTGGCCTGCCATCCGGTCGACGGCGAACCGTCGCACGAACTGATGCTGATGTGCGACGACCTCGATGCCACGACCGCCGAACTCACCGCGAAGGGCGTGGAGTTCAGCCGACCCGTCCAGGACGCGGCCTGGGGCCGGGTGACGGGTTTCCGGTTGCCGGGCGGAGGCGAGGTCGCCTTGTACGAGCCGCGCCACCCGCGCGCCCAGCACCGGCCTCCTCTCGCACCCAGGTCTCCAGACAGTGCGTGAACTCGGCAGCCCTGTCAGGCCAGTTGAAGTGGGTGAGCGCCGCCTCACGGCCACGCTGGGCCGCGGTGTGGCGCAGGATCGCGTCGGTGCTCAGCCGTCGTATCGCCTCCGCCGCCGCGCGCGGATCCTCGTACGGGACGACGAGACCGCAGCCGTGCCGCTCGACCATGTCGGCGGCCAGCGGGGTGGGTGTGGTGATGACGGGGACGCCGTGCGCCATGTACTCGACGACCTTGGTGGGCCGCGAGTGGCGGTAGTTGGGCTGGTCGTGGAGGAGGGAGAGGCCGGCCAGGGCACCGGGGAGCAGCGCGAGGGCGCGGTCGTTGGGCAGGAATCCGTGCCAGCGCAGGACGCCGTCCCGGTCGGCCGCCGCGAGCGCGTCCCGGACGTCGGGGTCGGCCGCGCCGGCCACCTCGATACGCAGGCCGGGCCCCAGGTGCCGGGCGGCCTCGATCAGATCCAGCGCGCCGCGCGCCCGTGACAGGTGGCCGACGTAGACGACGCGTTCGCTGTCCGGCGACTCGGGTGCCCGCACCGGTGCCGTCGTGAAGTTCGGCACCACCGGGTGGGTGCGGCGGAACCGCTCCTGGTAGGCGTCCTCGGCGAGCAGCAGCCGCAGATGGCGTTCCGCCAGCCGCTCGGCCGCCCGCACGCCGAGCCGCAGCGGCGCCCGGAGCGGCCGGGGCACCCAGCGTTTCATGGCGAGCGCGGCGGCGGTGTCCTCGTGAACGTCCCATACGACCACCGGAGCGGCCCCGGACCGCCGCCAGCGGCGCAGGGTGCCGGGCAGGGCGAGGAGCAGTTCCGGGTCGTGGAGGAGGATCACGTCCGCCTCGTGCCCGCGTTGGGCGAGCAGGGCGCGGGCGGCGCCCACCGCCGCACGGCGGCTGCGGCCCGCCGCCCGGGGCAGGTCGATGCCTTCGAGGTCCGCGCGGGGTCGCACCTCGCGGGCCGAGAACGGCGCCGCGTACACGACGTGGTGTCCCCGTTCCCGCAGCGCGGTGATCTGCCGGTGCAGTATGCGCGCGTCCTCTGGGTGGTGGACGACGGTGACGACGAGTATCCGCATCTGAGCGCCTTTCGACTCCGCCGCCTGGAGCCCTGGGACTCCGGGCGGCGGAAGGGGAGTTGCCACAGAGGTCGCCTACAGCACCTCGACACCGGGCCGGAAGATCCGCCCGCGGGTGTCGAAGAGCAGTCGGGCCTCGTCGCCGAGGGTCGGGAGGTCGTACGCGGAGTGGTCCTGGAGCAGGATCGTCAGATCGTGCGAGCGCACGGCGGCCATGACGTCGGTGACGCGCGGCACGGCCTCCCCGTCCACGAACCAGGCGGGCACGAACGGATCGTGGAAGGCGATCTCGGCCTCCCGGTCCCGCAGCAGCCGGGCCACTGGCACCGCGGGCGACTCGCGCTGGTCGGCGACGTCCGGCTTGTAGGTGACGCCGAGGAGCAGCACCCGGGAGCCGTGCAGGGCGCGGCCCTCGTGGTTGAGCAGATCCTGCGCGCGCCGGACGACGTACTCCGGCATGTGTGCGTTGATCTCCCGGGCGAGTTCCACGAACCGGAACTCGTAGCCGATCGAACGCACCTTGTACGAAAGGTAGTTGGGGTCGATCGGGATGCAGTGGCCGCCCACGCCGGCGCTCGGCCGGAAGGCCTGGAAGCCGAACGGTTTCGTACCGGCGCAGCGGATCGCGTCCCACACGTCGACGCGCAACTCCTGGCACAGAATGGCCAGTTCGTTGACGAGGGCGATGTTGACGTGCCGGTAGGTGTTCTCCAGGAGCTTGGCCATCTCGGCTTCCCGGGTGCCCTTGGCCTGTACGACGGTGTCGACGAGCTTGCCGTAGAAGGCGGCCGCCCGGGCCGCGCACGCCGGGGTGCAGCCGCCGACCACCTTCGGGGTCTCGCGCAGCCCGTGGGTGGTGTTGCCGGGGTCGATGCGCTCAGGTGAGAACGCCAGCGCGAAGTCCTCGCCGGCCCGCAGCCCCGACTCCTGAAGGATCGGCTTCACCACCTCCTCGGTGGTGCCCGGATAGGTCGTCGATTCGAGGACGACGAGCCGTCCGCGGCGCAGCCTGCCCGCCACCGCCCGCGCGGCGGAGGTCACCGCGCCCAGATCGGGGCCGCCGTCCTCGCTGAGCGGGGTCGGCACACAGATCACGATCGTCTGCGCACGGGCCAGACAGGCGTCGTCCGTGTACGCGGTGAAGCCGGCCTGCCGCATGCGGGCGACGTCGTCGTCGGAGACGTCGTCCACATGGGAGTGTCCGGCGTTGAGGCCCTCCACGACCCGTGGGTCGAGGTCGAGTCCCGCCACTCTCAGCCCGACCAACGACGCCTCCCGCGCGAGCGGAAGCCCGACGTAACCGAGCCCGATGACGGCCAGTTCGAAGCCGTCGGTCCGTTCTGCATCCCCGAGCGATTCGCTCAATTCCCCGAGCGGTACGGCCTTTTCGACCTGCATAGGGATTCACTCCGCCCTCAACGGCAGACGCCGTATGGATCCGAAGGGCCCGGACGGTGCGATTCCGGGCGAGGGGCCTCAGACACATCCAAGAGTGCGATACGCCTCTCGGGTCGTGGCAGCGACCCTTTTCCAGGTGCGGTCACGCGCTACCAGAGCGCGGGCGGCTGCTCCCCATTCATGCCGCCGATTTCGACTGTAAAGCAATACTTCGAGAGCTTCTGCCCAAGCGTGCGGGGATTCGGCCGGGATTAGCTGCCCGTTCACCTCGGATTCGACCACTTCTCGTAGAGCTGTGAGATCACTGGCTGCCACGGGAAGACCGCTCGCCATCGCTTCGACCGGCTTGAGCGGGGTGACCAGACGGCAGACCCGTTCATCGGTGCGCGGCACCGCGAAGACGTCCAGAACGGCGTGGTAGGAGCGCACTTGGTCGTGCGGGACGCGACCGGTGAAGAGGGCGACTCCGGTGCCGAGTCCCAGGCGCCCGGCCAGCGCCTCGAGCGCCCCGCGCTCGGGTCCGTCGCCGACGATCAGCAGCCGCAGCGGAACCCCTCGGCGGCGCAGCTCGGCACCCGCATGGAGCAATGTGCCGATTCCCTCGTGTGGAGTAAGGCTGCTGACGGTGCCGACCACATAGTCGTCCGCCGCGATGCCGAGCCGGGCGCGCAGTTCCGCCCCGTCCGGAGGCGGGGCGAGGAAGGCGTCGTCCACCGCGTTGGGCACGATCAGGACCCGCTCCTCGGGCACCCCGCGGGACACGATCTCGGCCTTCATCGCCGTGCCCAGCGTCAGCACCAGATCGGCCTGGCGCATGCAGTACGTCTCCAGGGCCCGCCGCGCACGGTAGGTCCCGTCGTCCGGAGTGCGGCCCGCCGCCTGGGTCAGCCAGGTCTCCTCCAGGAACCCGCGCACCTCGTACACCACCGGCAGCCCGTAGGTCTCCCGCAGGGCCAGCGCCACCCGCCCGTTGCCGTGGTCGGTGGCCGCGTGCAGCACGGCGGGCCGCAGCCGCTCCACCAGGCGCCCGGCCAGCTCGGCGTTGCGGGCCAGCACCGGGCCCTGGCCGTACGGCAGTTTCAGCGGCAGCAGCCGGTGCTGCGGCACGCCGTTCACGATCTGCAACGGGCGGGCGTCCAGGACGCCCTGCGCCACCGGGAACCCGACGCGGGTCACCACGTGCGGATCGAGCCCGGCGGCCCGCTGGGCCTCGGCGAGGGCCTGGGTGCGCACGGTGTAGCCGGCGTGTTTGAACGGCAGTCCGTTGGTGACCATGTGGAGCACCCGGCCGGGCTCGGGCCGCACCGGCCGCCCGGCGGGGGCCGGCACCCGGGCGGCGGACGGCGTGGCGGTCGGCCCGGCCGTGCCGGCCCGGGCGGCGACCCGTCGCTCGACCGGCTCGAGCCCGCGCCGCACCCGCCCCGGCAGCAGCCGTACGCCGAGCAGCGCGGCCCGCGCGGGATCGTTTCGCAACTCGCCCCATGCGACGGATGCGGCCAAGCTGAGTGCACGGGGGATTCGACGCGGCGTGTGCCGGGACAGAGGTCGGGCCATGTCGCCAAGGTAGGCCGACAGAGCGGAGAACGTACGACATGAACGGCCGCGTACTCCATGTCGTAGGGACCAGGCCGAACTTCGTGAAGGCCGCGCCCGTCGTCGCCGCCCTGCGCGCGATCGGGCACGACCAGGTCCTGGTGCACACGGGTCAGCACTACGACGAACGGATGTCGCACATCTTCTTCCGGGAGCTGGGCCTGCCCGCCCCCGACACCGACCTGGGCGTCGGCTCCGGCAGCCACGCCCGGCAGACCGCCGACCTGCTGGTGGCGCTGGAGGGCGAGCTGCTCGCCCGTGCCCCGGCCCTCGTCGTCGTGTACGGCGATGTCAACTCCACCCTCGCCGCGGCCCTGACCGCGGCCAAGCTGGGCATCCCGGTGGCCCATGTCGAGGCGGGCCTGCGCAGCTTCGACATGACAATGCCGGAGGAGATCAACCGGCGGCTGGTCGACCAGCTGGCCGAGCTGCTCTTCGCCACCAGCCCGGAAGCCGTCGGCCACCTCGCCCGCGAGGGCGTCGACCCGGGCCGGGTGCACTTCGTCGGCAACCCGATGATCGACACCCTGCTCACCCATCTGGACCATTTCGACCCGGCCGCCGCCCGCACCGCCCACGCACTGCCCGAACGCTACGGCGTGGTCACCCTGCACCGGCCGGCCAACGTCGACGACCCCGAGGCGGCCGCGGCCGCCGCACGCGCGCTCACCGAGGCGGCCACCCACCTGGATCTCGCCGTACCGCTGCACCCGCGCGGCCGGGAGGCGCTGCGCAAGGCGGGCCTCGCCGACGCGCCCGGCATCCATCTGCTCGAACCGCTCGGCTATGTCGAGTTCATGGGCCTGGTACGGGGCGCCGCCGCCGTGATCACCGACTCGGGCGGAGTGCAGGAGGAGACCACCGTGCTCGGCGTCCCCTGCCTGACACTGCGCACCACGACCGAACGCCCGGTCACCGTCACCCACGGCACCAACCGTCTGGTGCGGCACAGCGAACTGGTGCCCGCCCTGCGCAAGGTCCTGGACGGACAGCCGGCGGCCGACCCCGAGGGGCCGCCGCTCTGGGACGGCAAGGCCGGCCCCCGGATCGCCCGAGTGCTCACCGAGTGGCTGGAGCGCCATGACTGACGCCACCCGCACCCGCCCCGACGGTCCCCGCACCCCCGGACACACCGCCCACACCTACTGGGACACCCGCCACCGCGAACGCGACGACCTCGCCTCCGGCGGCCACATCGGCCTGGACCGGCCAGGCAACGAGATCTTCTACGCGATACGGCTCGGCCAGCTCCTCACCCTGATCGGCGACCTGTCGAGCCCGGCGTCCCCGCTGTTCGTGCTCGACGCCGGCTGCGGCAAGGGACACTTCGCCCGCGCCCTGGCCCGCTGCGGCCACCACGTGGACGCCTTCGACGTCAGCGAGGAGGCCGTCACCCAGGCCCGGGCCGAGGGCGGCGGACCCCGCTACGCCTTGGCCGTCCTCGACGAGTGGCGCAGCCCCTGGCTCTACGACGTGGTGATGTGCGTGGACGTCCTCTTCCACGTCATGGACGACGCGGAGTGGGCGGCCGGCCTGCGCAACCTCGCCTCGCTGGTCCGGATCACCGGCCGGCTGATCGTCACCGACGAGAACAACGACGAGCCCGTCCCGCGCGGCGACTACATCCTGCACCGGCCGATCGCCTCCTACCGCAAGGAACTTGAGCCCCTGGGCCTGAGTCACACCCTCTTCCGGCCCTTCGGCTTCCGCGAGAACCGGGTCGGGTTCCATATCTTCACAAGGACCCGCTGATGCGCCTGACCGATCTGCTCCACCCGCACTTGGACGACGTGACCTCGGTCGTGGACGCGACGAACGGCGGCCTGCGGCTGGACCCCTATCTGCACCTCCCGCCGGGCGTCGAACTGACCCGACACGAACAACCGGTGGGCGAAGGGGAGTTGATGCTCCTCTGCTACGGCCCCGACCCGGACGTGCACGGCGACGAGGCGGACTGTCTCGCCGCACTGGAACGCATGCGCCCCGGCGCTCGCGGCCTGATCGTCTTCGGTCACCCCGGGACCGACCTGCCCTACCACCGGCTCCTCGACGCCCTGGTGGCCCACCGCTGCCAGGTGCTGCACGCCGCCTCGCTCGGCTACACGCGTCTGCACGCCGGTGCGGTCTTCGCCTGCACCGAGGAACTCCTGCCGCCGCACGACTGGTTCGGCCGACCGCTGCCGGCCGACGGCTTCGCCACGGCCCTCAGGATCGCCGACGAGTACGTCCTCGCCGACTTCGTCTCCCGCTCCCACCGGGCCCGCCTGATCGACCTGGAGCGGGCGGCCGAGGAGACCGCCCGGGCCCTGGAGACCGCCCGCGAGGAGGGCGTCGCCGAACGCCTGGCCGCCGCCCTGCGGGACAAGGACCAGCTCGCCTCCGCCCTGCGCGGGGCCCAGGAGCGCAACGGGGTGCTGGAGGCCCGCGTGGCCATGCTGGAGGGCTCCACCTCGCTGCGGGTCGGCAAGGCCCTGGTGTCCGCTGCCCGGTCGCCGAAACGCGGCGCCGCCCGACTGCCCGGGGAGCTGTACGGGCTGTGGCGGCAGCGCAAGGTCAAAGGGCGGCCGGCGCGGACCGCCGGCACCGCCCCGGCGCCTGAGGCACAGGCCGAGGACCGCTTCCACCTCTCCCACCGCGCCCTGTCCGTCGCACCCCGCGACCGGCTGGTGATCACCGGCGTGCTGACCGACCGCACCGCCACGGACTTCGCGGCCGACGCCGTGGTCAGCCGGGTGCTGCCGCACGACGGCCGGCTCCTGTTGGAGCGCACCGACCCGGACGTCTTCCTCGTCCAGCTCGGCGCGTGCACCGGTGAGTCCGGCCCCTGGACGCTCACCGGTACCGGACTCGCCCCCGACCTGGACCGGCGCCTCGCCGAACTGATCGGGCAGGCAAGGGGGTTGGGTCGTACAGCCGTACTGTGGCGGGACTGCCCGGCGTCGTCCGCGCCGGGTCTGTCCCAACTGCCCTGGGACGCCATTCTCGACGGCGACACCGGGGTGGCGCTCTCCCGCCTCGACCCGGTCACCGACGGCCGGGACCGGATCCGGGACGTCTTCCAGCAGGACAGCATCCGAGTACGGCTGGCCCGCCTCGCCGAACTCGCCGGCGCCCCCGACCCACTCGCCGAGCGCCGGGTCGCCGTACTGGCCGCGCCCCGGGACGCCACCGACGTCGCCCGGCTCGTCGCCCAGACGCTCGGCCAGCTGCACCGGCCGGCCGAGGTCGTCGTCGCCGACCCCGCCGGGCTCGACCTCGACGAACTCACCGCCGCCTCGGTCACCGTCCACTCCGGACCGCCCACCACACCCTGGGTCGCCGACTGGACGGACCTGACCGAGGACCGCCCCGACACCCTGCTGCTCGACCTGCTCTGCGCCCAGGAGTTCTCCGGCGCCGACGCGGTGGGCCACACCCCCGCCGCCGACGACTACGCCTTCGTACCGACCCTGACACCGCTTCTCGTCCGCCGGTCACTCCTGGACACCGGCACCCCACCGGACACCTGGTCGCGTGCCGGGCACCGTCTGTTCGCCGTGCGTGGAAAGGAGCCGTCATGACCCGCACCCTCAGGGCGCTCGTCTACGGCGACGTGGACCTCAACCTCATCGACGGTTCCGCCGTCTGGGCCCAGTCCACGGTGCAGGCGCTGTCCCGCGCGGGCTGCCGGACCCGGCTCGTCCTCAAGGCCCCCGCGGTGACCGGCCGGTTGACCGACCCGCTGGCCGGACTGCCCGGCGTCACCGTGGTCCGTCCGTACGAGGAGCACCTCGTCCCCGGCCAGGGCGCGCACCCCCTGTCCCCCTACCAGGCCTCGCAGTTGCTCGCCCGCCTCGACGAGGAGGAGCCCTGCGACCTGCTGGTGCTGCGCGGTCGCCGGCTGGTGAAGCAGATCGTCGACGACGGCCACTTCCACGGCCGCGTCTGGGCCTACCTCACCGACATCCCGCAGTCCCCGGCCGAGATGACCGAACAGGACCGCGCGGACCTCGTCCGCATCGCCGACGCCTCCCGGCAGCTCCTCTGCCAGACCGAGGAGTTGCGCTGCTTCCTGGAGGCCTGGGTGCCGGAGGCCTGCGGCCGGGCCGTGCTCTGCCCGCCCGCGGTGCCCGAACCCGGCTTCGCGGTCCCGCAGCGCAATGGCCTGCACGATCCCGTACGCCTCGTCTACACCGGCAAGTTCGCGCCCCGCTGGAACACCCTGCCCATGACCCTGCTGCCCGCACGGCTCGCCGAACGCGGCATCCGGACCGAACTCCACGCCGTCGGCGACAAGATCCACAAGGATGCCGCCCACCCCGGCTTCGACACCGCCATGGCCGAGGCGCTGCGCACCACCCCCGAGGTCGTCCACCACGGCGGCGTGCCCCGCGAGGAGGCCATGCGCATCGCCGCCGACTGCGACCTCGGCCTCGGCTGGCGCGACTGCTCCCTCGACGCCAGCCTCGAACTCTCGACCAAGGTGCTGGAGTTCGGCTCCCTCGGCCTGCCCGTCGTACTCAACCGCACCCCCGCACACGAGGCGCTGCTCGGCACCGACTACCCGCTGTTCGTGCCCGGCGAGGCGGCCCTCACGGACGCGGTGGACGCGGTCACCGTCGCCGTACGCGACCCCGAGGCCAGGCATCTGGCGGCCGACCGGTGTGCGGAAGCGGCCCGGCAGTACACCATGGAGGCCGCGGCGGCCCGCTGGCGCGGCCATCTCGATCGCGCCTTCCCGCCCGTTCCCCCGGCCGTCGCCACCCGCGCGCGCCCGCTGCGGATCGGGGTGGCGGGCCACGACCTGAAGTTCCTCACCCGGCTGCTCGACCACTTCCGCGCCCTGCCCGGCCTCGACGTCCGCATCGACGCGTGGCCCGCGCTCGCCCAGCACGACCCGGCCACGAGCCGTGCACTCGCCGACTGGGCCGATGTGGTGGTCGTCGAGTGGTGCGGTCCCGCGGCGATCTGGTACAGCCGCCACAAGCGGCGCGGCAGCAGGCTGATCGTGCGCCTGCACCGCTTCGAACTCGACGCCGGCTACCCGCAGCAGGTCGACATCGACGCCGTCGACCGCGTGGTGTGCGTCAGCCCGTACTACGCCCGCAGCACCCGGGAGCGCACCGGCTGGCCCGCCTCGAAGATCACCACGATCGGCAACTGGGTCGACATCCACCAACTCGACCGGCCCAAGGCCCCCGGCGCCCGCCACCGCCTCGGCATGATCGGCATCGCGCCCAGCCGCAAACGCCTCGACCTGGGCCTCGACGTCCTGGAAGCGCTGCGCGCCCACGACCGGCGCTGGCACCTCTCGGTCAAGTCCAAGCCACCGTGGGAGTACTGGTGGATCTGGAACAAGCCGGAGGAACGCGCCCACTACGACGCGATCCTGCGCCGCATGCAGACCTCGCCGCTCCTCGAAGGGGCCGTCGTCTTCGATCAGTTCGGCCCGGACGTGCCGAACTGGCTCAGGCGCATCGGTCACGTCCTCTCCACCAGCGACGACGAGAGCTTCCACCTCGCCCCGGCCGAGGGCATGGCCTCGGGCGCCGTACCCGCGCTGCTGCCGTGGCCGGGCGCGGACGAGATCTACGACCGACGCTGGATCCACGACACTCCGGAGACGATGGCCGACGCGATCGCCGGACTCACGGAGCAGGAGGACTGGCAGTCCGCCGGAGAGGCCGCCCGCGACCAGGTACGGGAGGGGTTCTCGCTGGAGCGGGTGGCGAAGGACTGGACGGAGCTGCTGGTGTCCGGCTGACGACGGAGCCGCGCAAGAGCGGCTGAGGCCGGTGGCGACGGGAGCGTACGCGAGCCCGATCGATCGGCAAACTCGACTCAAAACACCAGGTCAGTGGCGTGATGCGAGGATTCACGTCCGGATCTGTGCCCACGGCCACAGCAAACGGGCTCGATTTAGGCTCATACTGAGCCATGACAAAGTCTGCGGCACCGAAGCGTCATCTGCCTACCAGCCCCTTCAAGGCCCCGGTCGCACCGGCTCCCAAGCACTTCGCCATGGGCGACCAGGTCACACATGACGTGTACGGCCTCGGCCGCGTCATCGGCATCGAGGACGGAATCGCGGCGCTCGTGGATTTCGGCTCGGCACAAATGCGGATCCTGAGCCCCTACTCCAAGATGACCAAGCTGTAGGACCGCCGTGCCCGGTCACGGCACACCAGGCCCCATCAGGGACCTGTAACGAAAGGCAGACCTCTCATCGAATCGACGTCGCTGTTCTCCGCTCCGGAAGGGCAACCCCGCCGTTCCACCGCCGTATCACCGCCTCCGACCACAGAGCCCTTCCAGGCCCCGGACTTCGGAGAGGACGAGGTCTTCTGGTCCGAGGACGCTCAGGAGCCCACCCCGGGCACCCGTGCGGCGCGGCCCGAGGCCGCCTAGCGGTGAGTCGGACAGGTACCCGCGGCGCCGTGCCGCCCGGTCGCGGTGTCGCTCAGTTCCCACGAACGGTTGATCTCAAGTCCGCTTGAGGTTCTAGAGTCGGGTGCGGTGAAGCCGACGTCGTGGAGAGGAACGGCCATGAGGACGCTGGTGCTCGGGAGGACTCCCGCCAGGGTGACGGCCGTGCTGGCCACCCTGCGCGCGGACGGCTTTGACGCGGAGGGGGTCAGCACCGACGAGGAGGCCCGGAAGCTGTTGGAGACCGGGGAATTCGGGGTGCTGATCATCGGCGGGGGTGTGGGGCCCGACTCCCGCGCAGCGATCAAGGAGTTCGCGGCGGGGTACCAGGTGCGGCGGGTGATCGACGGGGCGCTGACAGAGCCGTTCGACGCCTACGTACGGCGGGAGTTCGAGCCGCTGATCCGGGAGGCCGCCGAAGGGTGACGGCCGCGGTCCGCCCGGGCGTCGGTCCGGGCGGACGCAGGTCCGCTTCTCGTACCACCGACGTGGCTCAGACCGTCACCGTCTCCGGTCGGGATGCCTCCCGGGGGGTGCGTGAGCCGAGGTCCTCCGTGGCCAGCTGGTGGGTCTCGCGGGCCGAGAGGGCGGCAATGACCGGTGGCACGCACAGGGCCGCGGTGAACAGGGCGACCGCCGTCCAGTCGTCCCCGCCCGGACCCGCGATCTGTGCCGCGAAGGTCACCGCGAACCCGGCCACCGCGAAGCCGGTCTGGGTGCCGATCGCCATGCCCGACAGCCGGACCCGGGTCGAGAACATCTCGCCGTAGAAGGACGGCCAGACACCGTTCGCCGCGCTGTAGACGACCCCGAAGGCGACGACGCCGAGAAGCAGGATCAGCGGGTAGGAGCCGGTGGAGACCGCCCACAGATAGCCGAACATCGCCACCGCGCTGCCCACCGCACCGATCAGGTACACCGGCCGCCGGCCGATCCGGTCGGACAGCGTCGCCCACGCGGGGATCGCACCCAGGGCCACCAGGTTCGCCAGCGCGCTCACCCACAGCATCGAGGTCTTGGACATCCCGACCGAGTCGCTCGTCGCGTACGCCAGCGCCCACACCGTGAAGACGGTGCTCACCGAGGCGATCAGCGCGCCCCCGATCACCCGCAGCACATCCGCCCAGTGGTACCGAAACAGCGTCACCAGCGGCAGCCGTACGACACCCTCGGTCGCCGCCTGCTGCGCGAAGGCCGGGGTCTCCTGGACCGTGCGGCGGATGAACCAGCCGACCACGGCCACCGCGGCACTCAGCCAGAACGGCAGCCGCCAGCCCCAGGTCAGCAGCTGGGCGTCGGGCAGCCGGGAGACCGGGATGAAGACGAGGGTGGCGATCAGCTGACCGCCCTGGGTGCCGCTCAGCGTGAAACTGGTGAAGAAGCCGCGTCGGCCCGGTGGCGCGTGCTCCAGACTCATCGAACTGGCGCCGGCCTGCTCACCGGCCGCCGAGATGCCCTGCAGCACCCGGCACAGCACCAGCAGCACCGGGGCCAGGCCGCCCACCTGGGCGCGGGTCGGCAGGCAGCCGATCAGGAACGTCGACAGGCCCATCAGCAGCAGCGTGAAGACCATGATCTTCTTACGGCCGAGCCGGTCCCCGAAGTGGCCGAGGAACAGCGCGCCGACCGGACGGGCCGCGTACGCGACACCGAAGGTGGCCAGGGACAGCAGGGTGGCGGTGGCCGGGTCCGACTCGTCGAAGAAGACCTTCGGGAAGATCAGCGCGGCCGCGCTGCCGTAGACGAAGAAGTCGTAGTACTCGAGGGCGCTGCCGATCCAGGCGGCCAGGGCGGCTTTTTTCGGCTGGCCGCCGGGTGGTACCGCGGTGGCGGCGGGCGGGGCGGGGACGGACACGGCGGTGCTCCTTCGGAGAACTCCGACCGTAGGCGGAGTGAGCGGCGGGGGAGAAGGCCGGTTCCCAGGGATGACGGGTCGGCGGACCCAGCGGGCGGTGCTAATTAACCCACTGGATAGTTAGTCGCGATGGGTAGGGATGTTGCGCTCACGTTTCCCCGCTGTCAAGAGGTCGCGCCGGTTCCCTCGCCGCGGCGCTCAGTCCGCCGCGCGCTCCGCGGTGAGGTAGGCGATCACCATGTCGCCGAGCATGGTCCGGTAGTGCGCGCGCTGCGCCGGGTCCACCAGGTCGCGGCCGAAGAGGGTGCCGAAGGTGGCCCGGTTCGCGACCCGGAAGAAGCAGAACGAGCTGATCATCGCGTGCAGGTCGATCGCGTCGACGTCGGCCGTGAACAGGCCGGAGTCCTGGCCCTGGCCGAGGATCCGGCGGATCACGTCAAGGGCCGGTGAGCCGATCCTGCCGAGCTTCTCGGAGGCCGCGATGTGCTCGGCGCCGTGGATGTTCTCGATGCTGACCAGGCGGATGAAGTCCGGGTGCTGCTCGTGGTGGTCGAAGGTCAGCTCCGCGAGCCGGCGGATCGCCGCGACCGGGTCCAGGTGCTCGACGTCAAGCTGCTGCTCCGCCTCGCGGATCACGCCGTACGCCCGCTCCAGGACCGCCGTGAACAGCTGTTCCTTGCCGCCGAAGTAGTAGTAGATCATCCGCTTCGTGGTGCGGGTGCGGGCCGCGATCTCGTCGACGCGGGCACCGTCGTAGCCGGCCCGGGCGAACTCCTGCGTGGCCACGTCGAGGATCTCGGCCTGGGTGCGGGCGGCGTCGCGGGTCCGCCCGGTGGTCTGTGCCGGTTCTTCGACGCTGGTCATCGCGTTCCTAACGGGTCCTTGGAAGGAGAACCGGTGGGAGAGGCCGGTGCCGGAGATTGTAGAAGCCCGGGGCGGCGGTGTTCCCGACTAGGTCTTCCCTTGCCGTCGCCTCGGGTGCTATAGCTAACGTACTAGTTCGTACATTAGCTATGCCGCTCGGGAGGGCCACGTGGCCAAGGACTCGTATCTCGTCGGACTGATCGGTTCCGGTGTCGGCCCGTCGCTCAGCCCGGCCCTGCACGAGAGAGAGGCCGACCGGCAGGGGCTGCGGTATCTGTACCGGCTGATCGACATCGACGTGCTCGGCGTGCCGCCCGAGGCCGTGGGGAATCTGGTCCGGGCCGCGCGTGACCTCGGCTTCGACGGGCTGAACATCACGCATCCGTGCAAGCGACTCGTCGTCGAGCACCTGGACACGCTCGCCCCGCAGGCAGAGGCGCTCGGCGCGGTCAACACGGTGGTCTTCGAGGCCGACGGCAGGGCGGTGGGCCACAACACGGACGTCACCGGGTTCGCGGCGTCCTTCGCGCGGGGGCTGCGGGACGCTTCGCTGGAGCGGGTCGTGCAGCTCGGCGCCGGGGGCGCGGGGGCGGCGGTGGCGCATGCGACGCTCACGTTGGGTGCGGAGCGGGTGACCGTGGTTGATCCGCTGGCCGACCGGGCCGCCGATCTCGCGGGCTCCCTGAATCGGCACTTCGGTGAGGGGCGGGCGGTGGCCGGGACGCCGGACCGGTTGGCGGAACTGCTGGCCGGTGCCGATGGTCTGGTGCATGCGACGCCCACGGGGATGGCCGCGCATCCGGGGCTGCCGGTGCCTGCGGAGCTGCTGCGTCCCGGGCTGTGGGTGGCTGAGGTGGTGTACCGGCCGCTGGAGACGGAGCTGGTGCGGGTCGCTCGGGCGGCTGGGGGTGCCGTGCTGGACGGGGGTGGAATGGCGGTGTTCCAGGCTGCGGACGCGTTTCGGCTGTTCACCGGGCGGGAGCCGGACAGTGTCCGGATGCTTGCGGACATCGGGGAGTTGACCGGGTCCGTGCAGCCGAATGCCGTGTGACCGGGGGAGCGCACCGCAGTGGACATGAGGAAAAAGGGCATGCGTACATCCATCGCCACCGTCTCGCTCAGCGGGTCTCTCACCGAAAAACTCACCGCCGCTTCGCGGGCCGGATTCGATGGCGTGGAGATCTTCGAGAACGACCTGCTTGCCAGCCCGCTATCACCCGGCGAGATACGGGCCCGGTGCGCCGACCTCGGTCTCACCGTCGACCTCTACCAACCCATGCGGGACACCGAAGCCGTCCCCGCCGACGAGTTCGGCCGTAACCTTCGCCGTGCCCGGCACAAGTTCGCGTTGATGCGGGAACTGGGAGCCGACACCGTCCTCGTCTGCTCCAGTGTCTCTCCACTGGCCGTGGACGACGACGATCTGGCCGCCTCCCAGCTGGCCCGACTTGCCTCCCTGGCAGAGGACTTCGGCATTCGCGTCGCCTACGAAGCGCTCGCCTGGGGTCGGCACGTCAGTACGTACGACCACGCCTGGCGGATCGTCGAGGCGGCCGGCCACCCCGCCCTCGGGACCTGCCTCGACAGTTTCCACATCCTCTCCCGCGGCTCCGATCCCAAGGGCATCGAGTCCATCCCCGGTGAGAAGATCTTCTTTCTCCAGCTGGCCGACGCCCCGCTGCTCGCCATGGATGTACTCCAGTGGAGCCGGCACTACCGGTGCTTCCCGGGGCAGGGCGGCTTCGATGTCGCAGGGCTTGTGCGGCACGTACTGCGCACGGGATACGACGGGCCGCTCTCCCTCGAAGTCTTCAACGACGTCTTCCGGCAGGCCGAGGCCGGCCCGACCGCCGTCGACGCGCACCGTTCGCTGCTGGTGCTCCAAGAGGAAGTCGGAGCGGGGGAGTTGCCCCCGCCGGTCGTGCCGTCGGGAGTCGCCTTCGCCGAACTCGTCACCCCGGACGCCGAACCCGTCTCGGCACTGCTCGGTGCCCTCGGCTTCGCCCGGACCGCCCGGCACCGCAGCAAACCCGTCGACCTGTGGGAGCGGGGCGAGGCCCGGATCCTGGTCAACACCGGTCCCGCCGCCCGCCGCGACGGCACCCAACTCGCCGCGATCGGCCTGGAGTCACCGGACCCCCAGGCCGCCGCCCGCCGAGCCGAGGCTCTGCTCGCCCCCGTACTGCCCCGCCGCCGCGCCCTGGCGGACGCCCCGCTCGACGCGGTCGCCGCCCCCGACGGCACCGAACTGTTCTTCTGCGCCACCGGCCGCGGTCCCGGTCTCCCCGACTGGCGGGCCGACTTCGTCGGCACATCGCACACCCCGGCACCCGTCCCGGCGCGCATCGACCACCTCGCGCTCACCCAGCCCTGGCACCAGTACGACGAGGCGACCCTCTTCCATCGCAGTGTCCTCGGCCTGCACGCCCAGGAGAGCGTCGACGTCGCCGACCCCTACGGGCTGCTGCGCTCCCGAGCCGTCACCAACGCCGACGGCAGCGTCCGGATCGCCCTGGGCGTCGGCGCGGCCCCGGCCGACGACACCCTGCACGCCCAGCACATCGCCCTGGCCACCGACGACGTGATCGCCGCGGCCCGTGCCTTCCGCGCCGCCGGCGGCCACCCGCTGCCCATCCCCGACAACTACTACGACGATCTGGCCGCCCGTTACGAGTTCGCCGACGGCGAGCTGGAGACGTACCGCGACCTCGGCATCCTCTACGACCGGGACTCGGGCGGTGTCTTCCGGCACTGCTACACCCGGACGATCGGACGGGTGTTCTTCGAACTGGTCGAGCGTGATCCCGGTTACCGCGGATACGGCGCCCGGAACGCCCCGGTGCGACTTGCCGCTCAGCACGCCGGACGGCCGGCCCGCTGAGCCGCCGGGTGAGCTTGCGGTGAGAGGCCGGTGAGACACGGGTCGGATTCAGGCTGTGTTCAGGCGCCGCGACGGATACTCACGAAGATCCGGAATGTTCGTCGCGTTTTGGATGTGACCTTCGTCGATTTCCACCCGTCCTAGGAGTCGTAGCAATCCGGGACGTCTGGAAGTCCTGGAACCCGGGAGTCCTGGAGGCTGTCTCCGATGCCGAGCCCCGTCATCACCGCGCCGCTCGTCCGCGTCGAGGGTCCGCCGCCACCGCCGACCCCGGCGCGGACCCGCACCGAACGCTATGAGCGCCCACTGCTCGCCGCCGTCGCCGCCGTCGCCGCACTCCTCTACTTCTGGGGCATCTGGCACAGCGCGTACCACGCCTTCTACGCGAGCGCGGTCCGCAGCATGACCGACAACCCGGTCGCCTTCTTCTACGGCTCCTTCGACCCGGCGGGCTCGATCACCCTGGACAAACTGCCCGGATTCCTGTGGCCGCAGGCCCTGTCGGCGCTGCTCTTCGGCTTCCACCCCTGGGCCCTGGTGATCCCGCAGGGCCTGGAGGGCGTGGCCTGCGTGGTGCTGCTCCACGTGGTGGTACGGCGCTGGGCCGGCGTGCCGGCCGGGCTGCTGGCCGCCGCGCTCCTCACGCTGACCCCGGTGACCGTGGGCCTGGCCCGCTCGGTCACCGAGGACGCGCCGTTCGTGCTGTTGCTGCTGCTCGCCGCCGAGGCCACCGGGCGGGCCACCGCCCGGGCCCGGTTGCGCACCCTTGTCCTGGCGGGCGTCTGGGTCGGGGTCGCCTTCCAGTGCAAGATGCTGGAGGCCTGGGCGGTGCTGCCCGCGCTGGGCGTGACCTATCTGGTGGCCGCGCCGACGTCCCTGCGCCGCCGGATCCGCGATCTGGCCGTGTCCGGCGCGGTCACGCTGACGGTGTCCCTGTCCTGGATGCTGATCGCCACGCTCACTCCGGCGTCGGCCCGCCCCTACCTGGACGGTACGACCGACAACTCGGCGTTCGGGCTGGTCGTCGGCTACAACTTCCTGACCCGTTTCCACGCACTGGGCATCGACGCGGCAGGCACCGGGAGCATAGTCGCCGACCAGGCGCACCACCATGTGTCGGCGCGCATGGGGAACAGCATCTGGAAGATGTTCAGCCCCGGGATAGCCACCCAGACGGGCTGGCTGTATCCGCTGGCGGCCCTGGGCCTGGTGACCGGGCTGCTGGCGTTGCGGCGCCGCCGCGTCCCGCGCACCGACCCCGTCCTGGCCGGATACCTGATGTGGGGCGTCTGGCTGGTGACGTTCTTCCTGGTCTTCAGCTTCGGCAGCGTGACCGGACACACGTACTACATGGGCGTGGTGGCGGTCGCCCTGGCGGCACTGGCCGGGGCGGGCGTGACGCAGGTGCGGCGGCGAAGCACGCTGTGCGCGGTCCTGGCCGTCAATGTCGCCTGGTGCGCGGCCCTCACCCTGACCTACCCGCGCTTCTTCGCCTGGTCGGTCGCCATCGCCATAGGACTGTCCCTGCTGGCGCTGGGCCTGTTCGCCGCCGGTCGGCCGCGCCCGCACCGGACCGCCCTGGCCGTCGCCCTCGCCGCGATCCTCTTCATCCCCACGGTGTGGTCCGCGTCCGCGCTCTCCCCGCGCTACAACCAGCCCGGCGGCTTCGGCCGGGTCGGCCCGGCCAGCATCCGGGTCTACGGCACCGGCTTGGCCCTGAGCCCGGCCCAGCAGCAGGTTCTCGCCTACCTCACCGCGCACCGCGACGGCGCCCGCTATCTGGCCGCCGTACCCCGCTGGCAGGCGGCGGCACCGTACATCCTCGCGGCCAACGCCCCGGTCCTGCCGGTGGGTGGCTTCACCGCCCATGTGCCGTACCCCGCCGCCACGGCCTTCCACCAGTTGATCGACACGGGCAAACTCCGTTACGTCCTTTTGAGCCACGACGACCTCACCCACCGAGCCCGGGGCGCCAAGACCCCGGGGCGGGCCCTGATGCGCTGGGTCATCGGCCACTGCGCGCCGGTTCATGTCTCGGCCTACACGGTGTACCGCTGCGGGCCGGGGCACGGATGGTGACCGGAGCGAAGGGCCCCGGACCGCGACCGTCCGGGGCCGTCCACGTACTCGGTTCAGTCGATGTGCGTGAACACGAAGGAGAACTCAGCCGGTTCGGCGTGGAGTTGGTACTGCGGCAGCACGCCAGGGCCGCAGGACTGCGAGCCGATGCCGTGCTGGCCGTGGTCGAGGTTGACCCAGACCGTGTCGCCCGGGGTGAGGTCGGTGCGGTGCGTGGCCGCGTCGAGTTGCTCGGTGGTCCAGCGGCGGGCGGTGAACCAGAACTCGGGGTCTCCCTCGATCCGCAGCCCGCCGATCTCCGCCCAGCGGACGTCCGCGCGGGCGCCGTTCTCCTGCGGGCGGACGTACGGGGTCTGGAGGTCGTCGACGGTCGACTCCCAACGGCTGACCAGGGAAGCCGACTTGGTGTCCGGGTAGGCCTCCTCGGGTCCGCCGCCGAACCACCGCACCCGGTCGGCCGTCGGGAGTCCGAAGCGGATGCCGAGCCGGGGCAGCGGCACCGTCCAGTCGCCGTCGGGGGTCACGGAGACGGTGAGCTGGAGGCGGTCGCCGTCCGAGGTCCAGCGGTAGACCGTGACCAGGCCGAACTCCCGGGCAGCCGGGGCGACACGGGTGCGTACGGTCAGCGCGTCGCCGTCCAGGTCCACCGCGTCCAGGCGGTGCCGCATACGGTGCAGACCGAACTTGCGCCACAGAGTGCCGTAGCGCAGGTCGCTCTGCCAGGGGGCGCCGTCGTCGTTGTCGGTGGTCGCCCGCCAGACGTCCAGGCGCAGGCCGGTCACGTCCACCGGGCCGATGCCGCGCAGCGCGCCGCTGCGGGCGTCGAAGGTGGCAGGACCGAGGGTGATCAGGCCCTCACCGGACACCGGTCCACCGGTCGCGGTGGCCGACGGCAACCGCCGTGCTGAGAAAGGGAATTGCCCCCAGGCCACGACATGGCCCTGCGGCCCCCAGGGGGTGTCGGCCGCCAGCAGCGCCCGTACCGTCCACCGGGTCTCGCCGCCGCCCGTGACGGCGGGCGGCTCCGGCAGCTTCACGTCCGCCGACTCACCGGGCGCCAGCGGCGGGACGGCCAGGCTGCCCGAGTCGACGGTCTCGCCGTCGACCTCGTACGACCAGGTGAAGGCCAGCGTGGACAGGTCGGCGAAGTCCTGCTTGTTGGTGATCCGGACGGCGGTGCCGTCGCCCTCGAACCGGACCGGTTCGATCACCTTCTTGTACTCGATCAGGCCGGGGGAGGGCCGCCGGTCGGGGAAGACCAGCCCGTCGCAGACGAAGTTCCCGTCGTGCAGTTCCTCGCCGAAGTCACCGCCGTAGGCGTAGCCGTAGCGGTCGTCCTTGATGCCGTGGTCGATCCACTCCCAGATGAAGCCGCCCTGGATCCGGTCGTACGACTCGAAGATCTGCTGGTAGTCGGCGAGGCCGCCGGGGCCGTTGCCCATGGCGTGGCCGTACTCGCAGTGGATGAAGGGGAGTCGGCGACGCTTGTGGGTGCCGCCGTCCAGGCCCCGGCCGATCCGCTCGACCTCGGCATGGTCGGCGTACATCCGTGAATAGACGTCCGTGTCAAGGCAGTTGATGTCGCCCTCGTAGTGCACCAGGCGGGAGGAGTCCCGGCCGTGGATCCACTCGGCCATCGCGGTGAGGCCCCGGCCGGTGCCGGCCTCGTTGCCGAGGGACCAGATCACCACCGACGGGTGGTTCTTGTCGCGCTCGACCATCCGGGCGGCGCGATCGAGGAGGGCCGGGGTCCAGCGGTCGTCGTCGACCGGGTTGTCACGCCAGGCCTGCTCGGTGAAGCCGTGGGTCTCCAGATCGCACTCGTCGATCACCCACAGGCCGTACTCGTCGCACAGGTCCAGGAAGGCCGGGTGGGGCGGGTAGTGCGAGGTACGGACCGCGTTGATGTTGTGCCGCTTCATCAGCAGCACGTCCTCCCGCATGGTCTCCAGGTCGAGGGCGCGGCCCCTCTCGGGGTGCCACTCGTGCCGGTTGACGCCCTTGAAGAGGACGGGCGTGCCGTTGACCTTGATCAGCCCGTCGGCGAGCGCCACCGTCCGGAAGCCGATGCGCAACGGCACCCGCTCGCCCTCGGTGGCCAGCACCCCGTCGTACAGCTTCGGGGTCTCCGCCGTCCACGCCTCGACCGGGACCGTCACCGGCTCGCCGGTCGCGACATCGATGTCCAGGGCGGGCACGGACACCCGGCCGTCGACATCGGAGTCGACACGCAGGGTGCCCTCGCCCGTGAGGTGGTCGTAGGAGGCGTGTACGAAGAAGTCCAGGGCGCTGCCCGCCGGGCGGTGCAGCAGGGTCACATCACGGAAGATCCCGGGCAGCCACCACTGGTCCTGGTCCTCCAGATAGGAACCGGCCGACCACTGGTGGACACGGACGGCGAGCACGTTGCCGGCCGGCTTCAGCAGATGCCCGACCGCGAACTCGTGCGGCAGCCTGGAGCCCTTGAACTCGCCGATGTCCGTGCCGTTCAGCCAGACCCGGGCGCAGGACTCGACCCCGTCGAAACGGAGGACCGCCCCGCCGTCGGTCAGGTCCCAGCCCTCGGGCAGGTCGAAGATCCGTAGGTGGTCACCGGTGGGGTTCTCGGTCGGGACCCTCGGCGGGTCGACCGGGAACGGGTAGAGGTGGTTGGTGTAGATCGGTGCGCCATGGCCCTGGAGCACCCAGTGGCCCGGGACCGAGACCTCCGCCCAGTTGCCGGCGTCGTACCCCGGCTCGGCGAACGCCTCGTCCTCGGCGTCGGCCGTGGGCGACAGCCGGAAGCGCCAACTGCCGTTCAAAGAGAGCGACTTGGCGTCCGAGTGTGGGTACCGGGCACGGGGTGGCAGGGCGCCCGAGCCCGGGGAGACGTCCTCGACGTAGTCGCTGGCGGAGGTGCGGAAAGACATCGGTCTCCAGGTCTTTCGAAGAGTGTCAGCCCTTGATGCCGGTCTGCGCGATCCCCTGCACCAGCCAGCGCTGGAGGAAGAGGAAGACGAACACCAGGGGCAGGATGGAGATGGCGGTGGCCATGAAGATCAGGTGGAAGTTGACGGTCTGGTTGGTCATGTAGGAGGAGAGCGCCACCTGGACCGTCCAGGAGCTCGGGTCCTGACCGATGACCAGCGGCCACAGGAAGGCGTTCCAGCCGCTGATGAACGTGATCGTGGCGATCGCCGCGAAGAAGTTCAGCGAGTTGGGTACGACGACTCGCCAGTACGCGCCCCAGTACCCGAGCCCGTCCACGCGCGCCGCCTCCTCCAGCTCCTTCGGGAACCCCAGGAAGTACTGCCGGAACAGGAAGCAGGTGAAACCACTGAACAGGCCCGGAATGATCAGCCCCCGGTAGGTGTCCACCCAGCCGAGCGAGGAGACCAGCACGAAGCTGGGCACGAAGGTGACCGCCGTTGGGACCATCAGGGTCGCCAGGACGGCGTAGAAGACCTTGTTGGCGTGCCTGTACGGGATCCGGGCGAGGCCGTAGCCGGCCAGGGAGCAGATCAGCAGGGTGCCGAGGGTCATGGCGACGGCGATGACCGTCGAGTTCCACATGGACCGGCCGAAGTCGACCGTGGTGTCGCTGAACAGCTCGCTGATGTTCCCCCACTGGAACGATGGGAGCAGCTTCCAGTTCTCGCCCGTGATCTCCGGGTCCGTGGAGAGGGCGTTGCGGACGATGAGGTAGAAGGGGATCAGGAAGAGCAGTGCGGCGATGCTGACGGCGATGTAGAGACCGGTGTTGCCGATCACCTTGCCCCGCTTGGCGTGACGCTGCCTGCGGACCTCGGGTGCGGTGCTGGTCACTTGGCCTCGTCCCCCCTTCCGAATCCCATGATCTTGCCCTGGAAGAGTGTGACGACGCAGATCAGCAGCGTGAGGATGACGGCGCCCGCGCTGCCCGCGCCGTAGTCCTGATTCTCACCGAGGGCCGTCTTGTACAGGACCATGAGGGGCGTCTGACCCCAGGTCGCCTTGGTGGAGATGATGTTGAAGAACTCGTCGAACGCCTGGTAGGCGGCGATGAGCAGCAGCAGGATCACCGCGGTCGAGGTGGCACGCAGCTGGGGCAGCGTGATGTACCGGAAGGTCTGCCAGCCGGGCTTGGCGCCGTCGATCGAGGCCGCCTCGTACAGCTCCGACGGGATGTTCTGGAGCGCCGCCAGGAACAGGATCATGTAGAAGCCGGCCTGGAGCCACAGGCGGACGGTCACGATGACCAGCCAGTACCAGGGCGGGTTCGGGTCGGACAGATAGGCGATGTTGTCGACGCCGAACCAGCCGAGCACCGTGTTCATCAGGCCGAAGCGGACGCCGGTGAAGATGGACATCTTCCAGATCAGCGCCGCGGCGACATAACTGCACGCGGTGGGCAGGAAGAACACCGACCGGAAGAACGCGCGCATGAACCGCAGACGGTGCACCAGCAGCGCGAGACCCAGGGACAGCGCCCAGGTGAGCGGCACGATGAGCGCGGCGAACACCGTGAACGTCACCAGCGAACCGGTGAAGTTGGAGTTCGTCAGCATGCTCTTGTAGTTGTCGAAGCCGACGAACCTGCTCGGTGTGACGGTGAACCGGGCGTCGAAGAAGCTGAGCCAGATGCTCCAGACGATCGGCACGAAGACGAAGATCACCAGACCGATGAGGAACGGCCCGGTGAAGAGCCAGAAGTTGAAGGTCGGGCTGCCCCGCAGGCCCCGCCGCGGCCGGGCCGGGGAGGCCGTGGCCGGGGCGGGCTGGGCGACCCCGCGCGTGGTGGTGGTCGACATGTCCTGGTCTCTCCGTCGGCCTAGCCGAAGAGCTTCTTGAGCTCGGCGTCGACCTTCTTCTCCGCGGTGGTGAGCGCGGCGTCCGGGTCGCCGTCCTTGCGGACGCTGTTGGCGAAGGCGTCGGTGAGGGCGGTGATCATCGCCTGGGTCCAGCCGATGTTGTCGAAGTGCCCGTAGGTGTTGAAGAGCTTGACGCCCTCGGCCGGCAGACCCGACTGCAGCTTGGTGGCGGACTGGGCGATGGAGGTGCGCGGCGGTATGTGGAAGCCGTACGAGGTGGCCCAGTCCTCCTGGTACTTCTTCTGGTCGATCCACAGCCACTTCACGTACTCCTTGGCCAGGTCGACGTTCTCGCCCTTGGCGTTGACGAACATCGACCAGCCGCCGTTGTAGACCGACTGCTTGCCGTTGTCCCCCACCTTGGGGAACGGGAAGATGCCGAGGTCGTCGCCGAGCGCCTGCTGCATGGCGGGCATCGCCCACATGCCGCAGAACTGGATGGCACACAGGCCCTGGTCGATCGCGGACGGGTCCCAGTAGTCGGCCGGGGCGTCCAGCAGCAGGTTGCCGCTGGTGAACAGCCGGCGCAGCTGCTTCATGCCGGCCACCACGGCGTCCGTGTGGAAGGCGGGCTTGTTGTCGGCGGTGAGGGTGTCGGCGCCGGCGGACCAGATGAGCGGGTTGATGGCGGGGGTGAGGTCGTTGCCGAGGAAGAGGCCCTTGACCTTGCTGGTGGTGAGCTTGGCCGCGGCCTCGATCAGTTCGTCCAGCGTGGTCGGCACCTCGACCTTGGCCTTCTCCAGCATCGACTTGCGGTAGAAGAAGAACTGCGGGTCGTCGATCATCCGGACGCCGTAGATCTTCCCGTCGACCGTGTGGGACTTGATGTCCGCCGGGTTGAAGTCGTCCTTGACCGGGTCGATGATGTCGCTCAGGTCGGCCACCTGCCCGCTCTTGACCATCTGGATCTGCGGGTGGAACTCGAAGACGTCGGGCGCCTGCTTGGTGAGCAGGGCCGCGAAGAGCTTGGCCTCGAAGTTGCTTCCCGTGATCCAGTTGGTGGTCACGTCGGCCTTGGTGTACGCCTTCGCGTAGCGCTTGATGGCCTGCTCGGTCCCCGCCTCGCCGTAGGCGTGGAAGTACTGGACCAGCTGCTTGCCCGACCCCGACCCCCCGCCCCGCCCGTTGTTGCTGCCGCACGCGGCCAGCGTGCCGGCGGCGGCCATGCCCGCGGCCGCCCGGAAGAGAGACCGGCGGGACCAGTTGTTGTTGCTGAGTGCCGACATGCTGACGTCCTTGTCTGTCGAGTGCGGCTGCGGCTCTACGGCCGTGGGGAACCTCGGAAGCCAGATGGCTGAAATTGCGCTGCGGTGCGGGACGTTAACCTTCGGCTAATGCTTCGGCAAGAGGTTGGACGAAGTCGGCGTGAAACGTTGTACCCGGTTCGGTATCACGAACGGACCGGCACGCAGGGCGAGTTGAGGGCCGCCGGGTCAGGGGGTGGCCGACGGCCCTCGGTCCCTGCGGTGGGCCGCGGTTGCCGCCTGGTCCAGGCCTCGTTGGTGCCGCTGTTGCAGCTGTAGAGGATCACCTTGGTGCCGTCGGAGGTGGCCGTCAGCCCCGAACTCGAAGTTGGCAGGTGGCGATGGCGGCCCCGGAGGCGCCGACGCCGGCCACTTGCCCGACTGCCTGCCCGCCAGGGCCCCGGTCACGGCCGGTACGGCCGCGGTCGTGGCGAGGGCCGGTCTCCTCCTGATCGTGCTGCGGGTCAAAACGGCATCCCTTCCGTCGTCATGAAGGTGGTGCGGCACGGATCCTTGGGGGGGTGGTGCGTCTGGGGGTCCGCTGTCCCACCGACTGCAGGGCGCCCTCCAGTGCGAAGGTGGCCGCGCCCAGGCAGACCGGGTCGGTGGGGACGGGGGAGAGGACGATCTCGGTGGCGGCGAACGGCCGTCTGAGCGCGTGCCGCCGGACGGCCTCGCGCACTTCGTCGAGCAGCGGTGTGCCCAGCCTCCTGGCGACCCAGCTGCTCAGCACGACCACCTCGGGGTTGAACAGGTTCACCAGGTCCGAGATGCCCGCGCCCAGGTAACGGGCCGTGTCGCGGACGACCTTGACGGCCACCGGATCACCCGTGGCGACCCCGCGGGCCAGGGCGTCGATGGTCGCCGTCTGGTCCTCGGGGTGCAACAGCGAGCTGCGCGGGCTGAGTTCACGCAGGTTGAGCATGATGCCGGGAGCGCCGACGTACGTCTCGACACAGCCGTGGTTGCCGCAGTGGCAGAGCCGCCCGTCGAGTACGAGTGTCGTGTGCCCCCACTCCCCGGCGCTGTTGCTCACCCCCCGGTACAGGCCGCCGGCCAGCACCAGTCCGGCCCCCACCCCGGTCCCGAGGTTCACCACCACGGCGTCCTTGTGTCCGCGCGCGGCCCCGAACCACAGCTCGGCCACCGCGCTCGCCCGCAGCGGGTTGTCCAGGTACAGCGGGTAGGCGATGTGTTCGGACAGCAGGTCGAGCAACGGCACGTCGTGCCAGTCCCAGTTGGGCGCGTACTCGGCGATCCCGGTGTCCCGGTCGACCTGGCCCGGCACGCTCACCCCGACGCCCAGCACCCGCGCGCCCTCGACCCCGGCCTGTGCCACCACCGAGCCGACGGCCGTGGCGACATGGCCGACCACCTGCTCGGGCCGGTGCTCGCCCGGGCGCATGTCCTCCACCGCGCGGGCCAGCACGTTCAGCCCCAGGCCGAACAGCTCGACCCGGACGTATGTCTCCGCCATGTCGACGCCGATCAGTGCGCCGCCCGCCGCGTTGACGGCCACCAGACCCCGGGGACGGCCCCCCGCGGAGTCCTCGAAACCGACCTCCGTGATCATCCGGAGGTCGAGCAGCTCACCGACGAGCGTGGCGACCGTGGCGACGCTCAGTCCGGTGGCGGTGGCCAGGGTCTGCCGGGAGGTGGGGGACTGGGCGATGATCTGGCGCAGCACCTCGTAGCGGTTCGCGGTGCGGATGTCACGGGATGTGCGCTTCACGCGGCTGCCCCTCCCATCGCGTCACGACCGGGCCGGGCGTACGACGGCACCGGCGAGGCGCAAGGCTATGGGCTTCACCGGACTTTCGACAAGGGGTTACGAAAGGGCCCGTAGAAACAGGGCCGCAGACGTGGGCGCTGCTGAGGCCGTTCCGACGGGGGCCCAACACATCGAAACGGCCCGCCAGTTGCCACTGACGGGCCGTCACGAGTTCGCCTACGGCCTCTTGTTCCACTCCGCGATCACGGGCCACCCGTGCTCCGTGGACAACCGGCTGACCGTCCCGGTCGCCAGCTGGAACAGCCGGCCCTCGGCGGGCGGCAGCCCCAGGCGGCGGGCGGTGAGCACGCGCAGGAAGTGGGCGTGGGCCACGAGGACCACATCGCCGTCGTCGCCCGCGAGGGCGGTGTCCACCTTGGCGAGCACCCGGTCGGCCCGGGCCCCGATCTCCTCCGGCGACTCGCCGGGGTGGCCCTCCGGGCCCTGAGGCACGCCGTCGGTCCACAGGTACCAGTCGGGGCGCGAGCGGTGGATCTCCACCGTGGTGATGCCCTCGTAGCCGCCGTAGTCCCATTCGTGCAGGTCGGGGTCGGGTACGACCCCGGCGAGACCGGCCAGTTCCGCCGTGCGTATCGCGCGGTTCAGCGGGCTGGCCAGTACCAGTGCGTAGGTCCGGTCGGTGAGCAGCGGGGCGAGGGACTTGGCCTGTTCCTCGCCGTGCTGGGTGAGGGGCAGGTCGGTCCAGCTGGTGTGCCGGCCCGACAGGCTCCACTCCGTCTCACCGTGGCGGACCAGAAGGAGGTTCCCCACCGGTCACTCCTTCGCGGACTCGACCGCGTGGCCGCCGAACTGGTTGCGCAGCGCCGCGACCATCTTCATCTGCGGGGAGTCGTCCTGGCGGGACGCGAACCGCGCGAACAGGGAGGCGGTGATCGCCGGGAGCGGCACCGCGTTGTCGATGGCCGCCTCGACGGTCCAGCGGCCCTCGCCGGAGTCCTCCGCGTAGCCGCGCAGTTTGTCCAGGTGCTGGTCCTCGTCCAGGGCGCTGACCGCGAGGTCGAGCAGCCAGGAGCGGATGACGGTGCCCTCCTGCCAGGAGCGGAAGACCTCGCGGACGTTGTCCACCGACTTGACCTTCTCCAGAAGCTCCCAGCCCTCGGCGTACGCCTGCATCATGGCGTACTCGATGCCGTTGTGGACCATCTTGGAGAAGTGCCCGGCGCCGACCCGGCCCGCGTGGACATAGCCGTACGGGCCCTCCGGCTTGAGCGCATCGAAGATCGGCTTCAGCCGCTCGACGTGCTCCTTGTCGCCGCCGACCATCAGGGCGTAGCCGTTCTGCAGGCCCCACACCCCGCCGGAGACACCGGCGTCGACGAAGCCGATGCCCTTGATGCCCAGCTCGGCGGCGTGCTTCTCGTCGTCCGTCCAGCGGGAGTTGCCGCCGTCGACCACCGTGTCGCCGTCGGACAGCAGGTCCTTGAGTTCGTCGACGACGGACTGGGTGGCGGTGCCGGCCGGAACCATCACCCAGACCGTGCGCGGGGCGTCGAGCTTCCCGACCAGTTCCTCAAGGCTCTTGACGTCGGAGACGTCGGGGTTGCGGTCGTAGCCGATGACGGTGTGGCCCGCGCGGCGGAGTCGCTCGCGCATGTTGCCGCCCATCTTGCCGAGACCGATAAGACCGAGCTGCATGTCAGTTCACTTCCTAAGCGTGCGGTACGTGGAGACGAGTGCGGTGGTGGACGGGTCGAGGCCGGGCACGTCAGCGCCCTCGGTGAGCGCGGGTTCGATGCGCTTGGCGAGGACCTTGCCCAGCTCCACGCCCCACTGGTCGAAGGAGTCGATGTTCCAGACGGCGCCCTGGACGAACACCTTGTGCTCGTACAGCGCGATCAGCTGGCCGAGTACGGAGGGGGTCAGCTCACGGGCCAGGATCGTCG
This sequence comes from Streptomyces sp. NPDC096040, assembly GCF_040303265.1. Lineage (NCBI taxonomy): Bacteria > Bacillati > Actinomycetota > Actinomycetes > Kitasatosporales > Streptomycetaceae > Streptomyces > Streptomyces sp. NPDC096040. The sequence continues at coordinate 177,190 of NZ_JBEOTA010000012.1, read as the reverse complement.
TGGTCGGGTGGTTGCCCTTGAAGGTGCGGTGCGCGACCTGCTCCTCCGCGACGCCCTCCGCCCGGACCTCCTCGGCCGTCTTGCCGAAGGCCAGCGCCTGGGTCTGGGCGAAGAAGTTCGCCATCAACAGGTCGTGCTGCGCCTGAAGTTCACCGCTCAGCTCGGCGACCGGCTCGGCGAAGCCGATGAAGTCCGCCGGGATCAGCTTCGTGCCCTGGTGGATCAACTGGTAGTAGGCGTGCTGCCCGTTGGTGCCCGGCGTGCCCCACACCACGGGACCCGTCTGCCAGTCCACCGGCTCGCCCTCCCGGTCCACCGACTTGCCGTTGGACTCCATGTCCAGCTGCTGCAGGTAGGCGGTGAACTTGGAGAGATAGTGGGAGTACGGCAGCACCGCGTGCGACTGGGCGTCGAAGAAGTTGCCGTACCAGATCCCCAGCAGACCGAGCAGCAGAGGTGCGTTGGCCTCGGCGGGCGCGGTGCGGAAGTGCTCGTCGACCAGGTGGAAGCCGTCGAGCATCTCGCGGAAGCGGTCCGGGCCGATGGCGATCATCAGGGAGAGGCCGATGGCGGAGTCGAAGGAGTAGCGGCCGCCGACCCAGTCCCAGAACTCGAACATGTTGTCCGGGTCGATACCGAAGTCCGTCACCTTCTCGGCGTTCGTGGACAGGGCCACGAAGTGCTTGGCCACCGCCTTGTCGTCGCCGTCCAGGCCGTCCAGCAGCCACTTGCGCGCCGAGGTCGCGTTGGTGATCGTCTCGATCGTGGTGAACGTCTTCGAGGCGACGATGAACAGGGTCTCCGCCGGGTCCAGGTCCCGGGTCGCCTCGTGCAGGTCCGCGCCGTCCACGTTGGAGACGAAACGGAACGTCAACTCCCGTGCCGTGAAGGCCCGCAGGGCCTCGTAGGCCATCGCCGGGCCCAGGTCGGAGCCGCCGATGCCGATGTTGACGACGTTCCTGATGCGCTTGCCGGTGTGGCCGGTCCACTCGCCGGAGCGGACCCGCTCGGCGAAGTCGCTCATCTTGTCGAGTACGGCGTGCACGGCCGGTACGGCGTTCTCGCCGTCGACCTCGATCACCGCGTCGCGCGGAGCGCGCAGCGCCGTGTGCAGGACCGCCCGCCGCTCGGTGACGTTGATCTTCTCGCCGCGGAACATCGCGTCCCGCAGCCCGAACACGTCGGTGGCGGTGGCCAGTTCCTGGAGCAGGGCGAGGGTCTCGTCCGTGATCAGGTGCTTGCTGTAGTCGATGTGCAGGTCACCGACGCGTACGACGTACCGCTCGGCGCGTGCCGGGTCGGCCGCGAACAGCTCACGCAGGACCGGCTGTCCCTGGGCGCGGTGGTCCTCCAGGGCGGTCCACTCGGGCCGCCGGGTGAGCCGGGGGGTGTCAGACATCGGAAGCGGTCTCCTTGGTGCCCTCGCCCCGCAGGGCGATGGCGTACATCTCGTCGGCGTCGAGGCGGCGCAGTTCCTCGGCGATCAGTTCGGAGGTGGGGCGGACCTTCAGGGCGAGGGTGCGCGGCGGCTGGCCCGGCAGGGTCAGGGTGGCCAGCGGGCCCTCGGGGCGGTCGATGACGATCTCGCCGCCCGCGGTGCCGAGCCGGACGGCCGTGACGAACGGGCCGGGGGAGACCACACGGTCCACCGTGACACCCAGCCGGGCCTCCAGCCAGCGGGCGAGGAGCTCGGCGCTGGGGTTGTCCGCCTCGGCCTCGACGGCCGCCGAGGCCACGGTGACCCGGGCCTGGTCGAGGGCGGCGGCCAGCATGGAGCGCCACAGGGTGAGCCTCGTCCAGGCGAGGTCGGTGTCGCCGGGCGCGTAGTTGCGGGCGCGGGTCTCCAGGACCTGCAGCGGCCGGTCGACGGCGTACAGGTCGGTGATCCGGCGCTGGGCGAGGGCGCCGAGCGGGTCCTTGGACGGGGTGTCGGGGGCCTCCACCGGCCACCACACGACGACCGGGGCGTCCGGCAGCAGCAGCGGCAGTACGACCGAGTCGGCGTGGTCGGAGACATCACCGTACGTCCGCAGCACGACCGTCTCGCCGGTGCCGGCCTCTGAGCCGACCCGGACCTCCGCGTCCAGACGGGAGGCGGTGCGGTCGCGCAGGGTGCGCACATGCCGCTTGATGACGACCAGGGTGCGCGAGGGGTGCTCGTGCGAGGCCTCCTCGGCGGCCTTGATCGAGTCGTAGGCGTTCTCCTCGTCCGTGACGATCACCATCGTCAGGACCATGCCCACCGCAGGGGTTCCGATGGCGCGGCGACCCTGCACCAGCGCCTTGTTGATCTTGCTTGCCGTGGTGTCGGTCAGGTCGATCTTCATGGCCTGCGCCAGCTCCGTCCGTCTCGTGCGAGCATCTCGTCGGCTTCCTTCGGTCCCCAGGTGCCCGACTCGTACTGCGCGGGCCTGCCATGCTTCGCCCAGTACGTCTCGATCGGGTCGAGGATCTTCCAGGACTCTTCCACTTCCTGGTGACGGGGGAACAAATTGGCGTCACCGAGCAGCACGTCCAGGATGAGCCGCTCGTACGCCTCGGGGCTGGACTCCGTGAACGACTCGCCGTAGGCGAAGTCCATCGTCACGTCCCGGATCTCCATGGACGTGCCCGGCACCTTGGAGCCGAACCGGACGGTCATGCCCTCGTCGGGCTGGACGCGGAAGACGATCGCGTTCGCGCCGAGTTCCTCGGTGGCCGTGGAGTCGAAGGGGGAGTGCGGGGCCCGCTGGAAGACGACGGCGATCTCGGTGACACGGCGGCCGAGCCGCTTGCCGGTGCGCAGGTAGAAGGGGACGCCCGCCCAGCGGCGGTTGTCGATCTCCACCTTGATCGCGGCGTAGGTGTCGGTCTTCGACCTGGGGTCGATGCCCTCCTCCTGGAGGTAGCCGATCACCTTCTCACCGCCCTGCCAGCCCTCGGCGTACTGGGCGCGCACGGTGTGCTTGCCCAGGTCCTCCGGCAGCCGCACCGACTTCAGGACCTTCAGCTTCTCGGTGAGCAGCGCGTCCACGTCGAACGCGATCGGCTCCTCCATGGCGGTCAGCGCCATCAGCTGGAGCAGATGGTTCTGGATGACGTCACGGGCCGACCCGATGCCGTCGTAGTACCCCGCCCGGCCGCCGATGCCGATGTCCTCGGCCATGGTGATCTGCACGTGGTCGACGTACGAGCGGTTCCAGATCGGCTCGTACATCTGGTTGGCGAAGCGCAGCGCCAGGATGTTCTGGACGGTCTCCTTGCCCAGGTAGTGGTCGATCCGGAAGACCTGTTCCGGTTCGAACACCTCGTGCACGACCTTGTTGAGGTCCTGGGCCGACTTCAGGTCGTGGCCGAACGGCTTCTCGATGACCGCCCGCCGCCAGGACCCGGCCGGCGGGGTGGCCAGGCCGACCTTCTTCAGCTGCTGCACGACCTTCGGGAAGAACTTCGGCGGCACCGAGAGGTAGAAGGCGAAGTTGCCGCCGGTGCCCCGGGAGCCGTCCAGCTCGTCGACGGCGTCCTTGAGCTGCTTGAACGCGGTGTCGTCGTCGAAGTCGCCGGGGATGAAGCGCATGCCCTCGGCGAGCTGCTGCCACACCTCCTCACGGAACGGGGTCCGCGAGTGCTCGCGCACCGCGTCGTGGACGACCTCGGCGAAGTCCTGGTCCTCCCAGTCCCGGCGGGCGAAACCGACGAGCGAGAAGCCCGGCGGCAGCAGACCGCGGTTGGCCAGGTCGTAGATGGCCGGCATCAGCTTCTTGCGGGACAGGTCTCCGGTCACCCCGAAGATGACCAGGCCCGACGGCCCGGCGACCCTCGGCAGCCGCCGGTCGCGCTCGTCCCGCAACGGGTTCTTCCACTCGGCGGCGGGCACCACCGGCACCCGCACTTCCTTGGCGGTCTCGCTCATTACGCGTCAACTCCCTTGCTGTTCAAGGACTTCGTGACGGCGTCCAGCAGCTCCTGCCAGGCCACCTCGAACTTGGCGACGCCCTCGTCCTCCAGCTTGCCCACGACCTCGTCGTAGGAGATACCGAGCCGCTCGACGGCCGCCAGGTCGGCGCGGGCCTGGGCGTAGCCGCCGGTCACCGTGTCACCGCGGACGTCGCCGTGGTCGGCGGTCGCGTTGAGCGTCGCCTCCGGCATGGTGTTGACGGTGCCGGGCGCGACCAGCTCGTCGACGTAGAGGGTGTCCTTGTACGACGGGTCCTTCACGCCGGTGGAGGCCCACAGCGGGCGCTGCTTGTTGGCCCTGGCACCGCCGAGCGCGGTCCAGCGGTCCGACGGCTGTGTCGGATTGTCGGCAGAGCCGAACACCTCCTCGTAGGCCTCGTAGGCGAGCCGCGCGTTGGCCAGCGCCGCCCGGCCCTTGAGCGCCAGCGCCTCGTCGGTGCCGAGGACCGTCAGCCGCTTGTCGATCTCGGCGTCGACGCGGGAGACGAAGAAGGAGGCCACGGAGTGGATCGTGGAGAGGTCCAGGCCCTTGGCGGCGGCCCGCTCCAGGCCGGCCAGGTAGGCGGCCATGACCTCGCGATAGCGCTCCAGCGAGAAGATCAGCGTGACGTTGACGCTGATGCCCTCGGCGATGACCTCGGTGATCGCCGGGAGACCGGCCTTGGTCGCCGGGATCTTGATCATGACGTTGGGGCGGTCGACCAGCCAGGCCAGCTGCTTGGCCTCGGCGACGGTCGCGGCCGTGTCGTGGGCGAGACGGGGGTCGACCTCGATGGACACCCGGCCGTCCACACCATGCGACGAGGTGTGGACGGACCGCAGGATGTCGGCGGCCGCCCGCACATCGGCGGTCGTCATCATGCGCACCGCTTCGTCGACGGTGACACCCCGTACGGCCAGGTCGGCCAGCTGCTCCTCGTACCCCTCACCCGAGCCGATGGCGGCCTGGAAGATCGAGGGGTTGGTGGTGACGCCGACGACGTTCCTCGTCGCGACGAGCTCGGCCAGGTTGCCGGTGCTGATCCGCTTGCGCGACAGGTCGTCCAGCCAGATCGAGACGCCCTCGTCGGACAGGTTCTTCAGTGCTCCCGCGGTGGCGGTTGCTTCGGTCACAGTGATCATCTTCCTCTACCGGAACTCTTCTGGCGCTTCTGGTGCTTCTGTTGGTGCTTCTGGCGGGCGGATCAGGCGGTTCGGGCGGCGGCGCGGGACTCGCGGGCCGTGGCGGCCACGTTCTCGGCGGTGAAGCCGAACTCGGCGAACAGGGTCTTGGCGTCGGCGGAGGCACCGAAGTGCTCCAGGGAGACGATCCGTCCGGCGTCGCCGACGAAGCGGTACCAGGTCAGGCCGATCCCGGCCTCGACGGCGACCCGCGCCCTCACGGCCGGCGGCAGGACGCTCTCGCGGTACTCGCGCGGCTGCTCCTCGAACCACTCCACGGACGGCATCGACACCACTCGGGTGCCGAGCCCCTCGGCCTCCAGGAGGTCGCGCGCCTCGACGGCGAGGTGCACCTCGGAACCGGTGGCGATGACGATCACCTCGGGGGTCTCGGTGGACGACTCGCGCAGCACATAGCCGCCCCTGGCCGCGTCCGGGTTCGGCGCGTACGTCGGCACGCCCTGGCGGGTCAGCGCGAGCCCGTGCGGGGCCGGGTGCGTGGCGTGCCTCTTCAGGATCTCGGCCCAGGCCGTCGCGGTCTCGTTGGCGTCGGCCGGGCGGACGACGTTCAGGCCCGGGATGGCCCGCAGCGAGGCGAGGTGCTCGACCGGCTGGTGGGTGGGGCCGTCCTCGCCGAGACCGATGGAGTCATGCGTCCAGACGTAGGTCACCGGGAGCTGCATGAGCGCGGCCATACGGACGGCGTTGCGCATGTAGTCGGAGAACACCAGGAAGGTGCCGCCGTAGATCCGGGTGTTGCCGTGCAGCGCGATGCCGTTCATCTCGGCGGCCATCGAGAACTCGCGGATGCCGAAGTGGACGGTACGGCCGTACGGGTCGGCCTCGGGCAGCGGGTTGCCCTTCGGCAGGAAGGAGGACGTCTTGTCGATGGTGGTGTTGTTCGAGCCCGCGAGGTCGGCGGAGCCGCCCCACAGCTCGGGCAGCACCGGGCCGAGCGCCTGGAGGACCTTGCCGGAGGCGGCCCGGGTGGCGACGGACTTGCCTTCCTCGAAGACGGGGATCTCGGACTCCCAGCCGTCGGGGAGCTGGCCAGCGACGACCCGGTCGAAGAGCTGGGCGTGCTCCGGCCGGGCGGTACGCCACTCGGCGATGCGCTTGTCCCAGGCTGCATGGGCCTCGGCGCCCCGGTCGAGCGCCCGGCGGGTGTGGGCCAGCACATCGGCGTCGACCTGGAAGGACTGGTCGGGGTCGAAGCCGAGGACGCGCTTGGTGGCGGCGACCTCGTCCACGCCGAGCGCGGAGCCGTGGGAGGCCTCGGTGTTCCGGGCGTTCGGCGCGGGCCAGGCGATGATCGTGCGCATCGCGATGATCGACGGCCGCTCGGTCTCGGCCTGGGCGGCCTTCAGGGCGGTGTACAGGGCAGGGACGTCGACGTCGCCCTCGGCGGTGGGTTCGATGCGCTGGGTGTGCCAGCCGTAGGCCTCGTATCGCTTGAGGACGTCCTCGGAGAACGCGGTCGCGGTGTCGCCCTCGATGGAGATGTGGTTGTCGTCGTAGAGGAAGACCAGGTTGCCGAGCTTCTGGTGGCCGGCCATCGAGGAGGCCTCGGCGGAGACGCCCTCCTCCAGGTCGCCGTCGGAGACGATCGCCCAGACGGTGTGGTCGAAGGGGGAGCTGCCCTCGGGGGCCTCCGGGTCGAAGAGGCCGCGCTCGTAGCGGGCGGCCATCGCCATGCCCACCGCGTTGGCGACGCCCTGGCCGAGCGGGCCCGTGGTGGTCTCGACGCCGGCGGTGTGGCCGAACTCGGGGTGGCCGGGGGTCTTGGAGCCGTGCGTCCGGAAGGCCTTGAGATCGTTCAGCTCGACCTCGTAGCCGGCGAGGAACAGCTGGGTGTAGAGGGTCAGCGAGGTGTGGCCGGGGGAGAGGACGAAACGGTCCCGGCCGGTCCACTCCGGGTCGGCCGGGTTGTGCCGCATCACCTTCTGAAAGATCGTGTACGCGGCCGGGGCCAGGCTCATCGCGGTGCCGGGATGCCCGTTGCCGACCTGCTGCACGGCGTCGGCCGCGAGGAGGCGCGCGGTGTCCACGGCACGCCGGTCGAGGTCGGTCCACTCGAAGCCGTCTGATGTCTGCGTGCTCATCTTCAAGAAGTCCTCGTTAGAAGCGTTCTGGCTGGCCTGACGCGTTCAAAACTAAAAGTCTGACTTTTGGGAAGGAAGGTCGGAGTGTGTCAGCCTGTGGTGAAAGTGGGACACGGATCTTCGACAGGGACGGCACGAGAAGGACATGGCGGACAGAACGCCCGAAGGTGCAGGCGACGGTGACGGAATCAGAACCTTCCCCTTCCCGGTGGATCTGAGCGTCGGCGGTGTTGGCATACAGGTCGGCCCGATGGGGACCGAGCGCATGTGGCACGCCGACGCCCCCCTGGAACGCGTCCACCGCATCGAATTCCACGTGGTCATGCTCTTCACCGAGGGCCCGGTCCGCCACATGATCGACTTCGCCGAGTACGAGGCACGGGCCGGTGACCTGCTGTGGATCCGGCCCGGGCAGGTGCACCGTTTCTCGCGGAGCTGCGAGTACCGCGGAAGCGTCCTGACCATGCAGCCCGGCTTCCTGCCGAGGGCGATCGTGGAGGCGACCGGCCTCTACCGCTACGACCTGCCGCCCCTGCTCCGCCCGGACGCGCCGCAGCTCACCGCGTTGCAGGCGTCGCTCGCGAACCTGCAACGCGAGTACGAGGACACCGCGACCCTCCCCCTGAGCCTGCACACCTCGGTCCTACGGCACTCGCTCACGGCGCTCCTGCTGCGGCTCGCGCATCTCGCGGCCAGCTCGGCGGAGGCGGCCCGCCGCCAGGCCGATACGACATTCACCCTTTTCAGGGATGCGGTGGAACAGGACTTCGCCACCAACCACAGTGTCAGCGCCTACGCCGACGCCCTCGGTTACTCCCGCCGCACCCTGGTCCGCGCGGTGCGTGCCGCGACCGGGGAGACCCCGAAGGGCTTCATCGACAAGCGGGTCGTCCTGGAGGCCAAACGCCTGCTTGCCCACACCGACCTCCCGATCGGCCGGGTGGGCGTGGCGATCGGCTTCCCGGACGCGGCGAACTTCTCCAAGTTCTTCCATCTGCACACGGGTCAGACACCCGTGGCGTTCCGGGCGGAGCTGCGCTGAACCGGCCCGGAAATTCGCGAGCGACGGGGCCGGCGCCCCCTCTGTCGTGAACCGCTGCCGTCCGCGCGGGACGGCCGGAGGGGAGAGCCGACGCAGTGTCGGACGTGTACGAGGCTCTGCTGGACGCCGAGTTGAACAAGGCGTTCGACGTGTGGTCCGGCTGTCTCGACGCCCGGACGGGCGAGGACCCAGAGGCCAGAGCCCAACTGCGCTCCCTGCTGGACAACGCCCGCGCACTCGCCGCCGAGGGTGATCGGGCCGCCGCCCGCGCCTGGCCGGCGGACATGGACGACACGGCCCGGCCGGCCTTCCCTGGGCTCCGCCGCCGCCCCGTCCCTGCGAGGCGGACCGGCAGGCGCGCGACTACGTCAAGGACGCGACGCCGTCGCTCCCCTTGTATCTGCGGGACCGCCTCGATCACGTCTAGGTCTCGCCGGCGGTCACCGGCTACCGTCTCCGCGACGCCGTCGGCCTCGACGCGGCCACCCGCGAGGACATCCGCTATGTCACCGCCCGCGCCTGGATGGCCCTCGACCTCGCCCATGTCACCGCGGCACAACGCGAACTGGAGCGCCTGAAGGCCATCGCGCGGCGCTGCGGTGTGGGGCGCTGAGCGGCGGACGTGCCGCCCGCGGACACGGGGATGCCCCGCGAGGCGACCCCCGCGAGACATCCCCGGCGGCCGGGTCAGTGCCCGAAGTCGAACCAGTTCACGTTCACGAAGTCCGCCGGCTGGCCGCTGCTGAAGGTCAGATAGACGTCGTGGGTGCCCGTCACCGCGCTGATGTTGGCCGGGACCGTCTTCCAGGTCTGCCAGCCGCCGGTGTTGCCCACGGCGAAGCTGCCGACAGGGGAGTTGGACGGACTGTCCAGCCGCACCTGGACCAGGCCGCTCACCCCGGAGGCCGCGCCGCTCGCCACCCTCGCGTTGAACTGGGTTGCCGCGGTGGAGCCGAAGTTGACGCCCTTGTACAGTGCCCAGTCGCCGTTGGCGATGTAGCCGAGGTCCTGGCCGCCGCCGGTGTCGGTGGTGGTCTCCGCGGTGACGCCGGACTGGCTGTCGTACGACTCGGCCTGGATCGCGCTGTAGGCGTCCCGGTTGCCGGGCGGCGGGGTGGTGGTACCGCTCCCACTGGACTGCAGGACCTGCACGTAGTCCACGACCATCGGGTGGCCGGACTCGGTGGCGCTGGTAGGGCCGCCGCCGAACGCGGCCGGGAAGCCGCCGCCCATGGCCACGTTCAGGATGACGAAGAAGCCGTGGTTCGTGGCGTTCGCCCAGGTGGTGGCGTCCACCTGACTGGCCGTCACCGTCTGATAGTTGACACCGTCCACGTAGAAGCGGATCGCCTCGGGGCTCACCGAGCGGTCCCACTCCATCGTGTAGGTGTGGAAGCCGGACTGGCAGGTGGTGTTGGGGCAGGCGGTGGAGTTGCCGAGGCCCGTGGTCTCGTTGCAGGGGCCACCCGGGTTGGTGCCGCAGTGCATGGTCGCCCAGACCTTGTTCAGGCCCTGGACGTTCTCCATGATGTCCAGCTCGCCGACGCCCGGCCAGTTCTGGTAGTTGCCCCGGTAGGGCGCGCCCAGCATCCAGAACGCTGGCCAGTAGCCGAGGGCGGCGTTGCCCGTGACGTTCGGCATCTGGATCCGGGCCTCGACGCGCAGCTTGCCGCCGGCCGGGGGCTGGAAGTCGGTGCGGGTGGTCTCGATCCGGCCCGACGTCCAGTTGCCGGACGCGTCACGGACCGGGGTGATCTTCAGGTTGCCGCTGCCGTCGAGGGCGACGTTGGTGGTGCTGGAGGTCATCGTCTCGACCTCGCCGGTGCCCCAGTTGGCGGCGCCGCCCGGGTACGAGGTCCCGGTGTCGTACTGCCAGTTGGAGGTGTTGACGCCGGTGCCGGCGGTGCCGTTGAAGTCGTCGAGGAAGACCTGGCTCCAGCCGGACGGCACACCGGGCGCGGAGGCGCTGGCGGGGAGGGTGGCGGTCGTGGCGGCGGCGGCCGCCAGACCGATCGTGGCGAGTACGGCGACGAGGGCACGGCGGAAGGAGCGCCGCCGTCTGTGATCCGCAGGGGGTATACCGGAGGTTTCGCTCATGGGGTGCCTCTCGGGTACGGAGTGGGGGTGCGCGGGATGCCTTTGGGAGCGCCGGGAAACATGGCTGAGAGCGCTCTCAAAGTGGGCCCAATGTGCTCTCCGTGCCTGCGGTCGTCAAGAGTTAAAACAAAGAATCTCCTAGTTTCTCAACGGAGTTCAGGCGGTGAAGGCGCCGTCGCGTCAGACCGCGCTGCCGGCCTTCCAGTCCGACCAGGACAGGTTCCAGCCGTTGAGGCCGTTGGAGGCCTCGACGGTCTTCTCGCCGGAGTTCCTGACGATCACCACATCGCCGAGCATCGAACTCTCGTAGAACTTGTAGCCGGCGACCGAGGGGTCGTTCGCGCCCTTGGTGTCGTGCAGGCCGACACAGCCATGGCTGGTGTTCTGGCTGCCGAACACCGAGGTGGAGGCCCAGTAGTTGCCGTGCACGAAGGTGCCGGAGGTGGTCAGGCGCTGGGCGTGCGGGACGTCGGAGATGTCGTACTCGTCGCCGAGGCCGACCGTGGAGGACTCCATCCGGGTCTGCTTGAACCGCTCGCTGATCACCATGATCCCGGACCAGGTGGTGTGGTCTGAGTCGCCGCCGGAGACCGGGTAGCCGGCGTAGGTGGCGCCGTCGCGCTTGACGACCATCTGCTTCGTCGACAGGTCGACCGTGGAGATCTGCTCCCGGCCGATGTGGAAGGTGACGTCCTTCGACTGGGTACCGTAGACACCGTCGGTTCCCTCGACGTCCTTCAGCCGCAGACTGAGGGTGATCTCGGTGCCGGCCGCCCAGTACGTCTGCGGCCGGAAGTCGAGCCGGGTGTCGCTGAACCAGTGCCCGACGATCTCGACCTCCGGCTCGGCCGTCACCGTGATCGCCTTCTGGACCGCCGCCCGGTCCGCGACCGCGTGCGTGAAGTTGATCGACACCGGCATGCCGACACCGGACGTGGAGTCCGCCTCGGGCGTGAAGTAGCCGATGAAGGTCTCACCGGGCGACTTCGTGGTGAAGGTGGCCACCGTCTCGTCGGTCGCGCCCTGCGCCTTCGCCGTCACCGTGTACTTCGTGCCGGAGTACGGGTTCTTCGCCGACGTCCATTTCGTCTTCGTGTCGTTGAAGGCGCCCGGCAGCACCGAGCCGTCGTTGCCCGCGACGGTCACGGAGGCCAGCGTGCCGTCGGTCACCGTGACCTCGACCGGGCTGGTGAAGTCGGCCTTCTTCGTGCCGGGGACCGGCGTGACCGTGATCGTGGCCTTCTTGGTCGCGGACTTGACCGGGGCCGTCGCACCCTTGCCGTCCGTGGCGGCCGAGGCGTCCGCAGATGAACTGCATCCGGCCAGCGCGGCCCCCGTCGGCACCGCGCCGAGAGCGGCGAGGACTCCGCGCCGGGACCACCTCTGCGACAGCCGACCGGACCCGTTCGATATGTGCTGGACGCCCACGACACGCCTTCCTGACTTGTCCACCTGTGTCAGGGCATCCTGCGCCGGTTGTATGGGTGGTTCCTTTGAATCGCGGGGGTGATCCCTGAGATTCCAATGAGGAGCACCGGGCGTCGCCTTGCGGAGCCGGAGCGAGTCGACCGGAACCCCGGTTGTCCCCGCCTCCGTTCGTGAACAGAGTATGAACGCCCGACCGGCGGCCTGAGTTTCCGGTGAGATCCCCCTCCCGGGATGGCTTCCCCACCTACCCGATCGGAACAGTAGAGAACCAGCACGCCGACCCCCGCCGGAGGTATTCCGTGACCGACGTCCGCAAGCGGCAGAGCGTGGCCATCGTGGGAGCAGGAGCGGCGGGCAGCCTCACCGCCGTTCAGCTCTGCGAGACGGCGCACCGCCGCCGGACCCCTGTCGACCTCGTCCTGATCGACCCGGCCCCGGAGGCGGGCCGGGGCACCGCCTACGCCACCCGCGACCCCCGGCACCGCCTCAACGTGCCCGCGGGCAACATGAGCGCCTACCCGGACGACCCCGGGCACTTCCTCCGCTGGCTGTGCCGGCACGGCGAACCCACCGTCACCGGCGCCGACTTCGCCACCCGCTACCGCTACGGCGCCTACCTCGCCGACACCCTCGGCCAGGCCCTCGTCCGCGCCCACGGCACGGTCGCGGTCCGCCGCCTGCGCACCCGCGCGGAGTCCTGTACCGGCACCCCCGACGGCCGGGTGGAACTCCGCCTCGCCGACGGGGGACTCCAGGTGGCGGACAGCGCGGTCCTGGCCACCGGTCCCGCCGGGGCCACCGCCGGCTGGGCGCCGGCCGCCCTGCGCGCATCGGGCCGCTTCGTCGGCACCCCGTGGGCGCCGGGCGCCCTGGACCCCGTACGGGACAGCCCAGAGGACGTCCTGCTGGTCGGTACAGGTCTGACCGCCGTCGACCTCGCCCTCACCCTCGACCGCCCCGGCCGCACCGTGCACGCCCTCTCCCGCAGCGGACTGCTCCCCCAGTCCCATGCACTCGGCCCGGCCGGCCCCATGCCCGCCCCGGAGGGCCTCGACGACACCTCGCTCGGCCGGCTGCGCCGCGCGGTCTACCGCCATGTGAGCCACTCCGTGCGCACCCACGGCGACTGGCGCCCCGGCCTGGACAGCCTCCGCCCGCACACCGCACGGCTGTGGCGCAGCCTCACTCCCGAGGAGCGCGAGGAGTTCCTGGCCCGCGAGGGCGCCCTGTGGAACACCCACCGCCACCGGATGGCCCCCGCCACCGCCGAACACGTCTCCCGCGCCCGCACCGCCCGGCGGCTGCACGTCCACACCGGAACGGTCGCCCGCGTCACCGACGGCGAACCCGGCTCCCTCGCCGTCGAGTTGTCCAACGGCCGTGTTGTGCACGTCGGTTGGGTGGTCGACTGCACCGGACCGGGCCGCCGTCTCGACACGCCTCTGTGGCAGGCCCTGTTCACCGCCGGTCTCGCCGTTCCCGGCCCGCTGGGCATGGGCGTCGCCACCCGCGACGGACGGCTCCTCGACGCCCGAGGCCGCACCGCAGGGCCCCTGTTCACCCTCGGTGCCCCGCGCCGGGGCGAGCTGTGGGAGACCACGGCGATCCCCGAGATCCGCGTCCAGGCCGCCGAGTTGGCCCAGCGGCTGCTGCCGCTCCCGGAGCGCCGGCGGGGCTCGCGGCGGCCGGTGGACGGCCACGGGCTGCCCCTGTCCACCCACGCCGAGGCGGCCACCTCCTACCGCAGCGGCCTCGACCGGGTCCTCAAGGTGCGCTCCGGCGCCGAGGACGCCTTCACCCGCGCGGTCGCCCTCGACCCCGGCTTCGCCGTCGGCCACGCGGCCCTCGCCCTGCTGGGCCACGAGTGCGCCGCCTCCGTCGACGTGCCGCGCGCCCTCGCCGACGCCCAGCGCAGCGCCCGCGAACGCGCGGACGAACGCGAGCGGTCCTTCGTGGACGTGGTCACGCGCCGGGTGACCGGTGACGACGGGGACGAGGCGCTCGTACGGCATCTGCGCGAGCACCCGTCGGACGCGCTGGCGCTCGCGGCGGCCGTGCCGACCATCGCGTTCTCCGGGGTGAGTGATCTGCAGCACGACGACGCCCTGCGCCTGCTCGACCTGACCTCACCCGCCTACGACGGGCACTGGTTCCACACCTCGCTGCTGGCCTTCCTGCGCCAGGAGCAGGGCCGGCTGCACGAGGCGGGGGAGCTGGCCCACCGCGCGCTGGCCACCGAGCCGGCCTCCGGGCACGCGGTGCACGCGCTGGCCCATGTCCACTACGAGTCCGGGGTGCACGAGGCGGGCCGGGACTGGCTCGACGGCTGGGTGTCCGGGCGCGGGCGGGGCGCGGTGCACCGGGCGCACTTCTCCTGGCACATCGCCCTGCACGAACTCGCCCTCGACGACCCGGCCGCCGTCCGCAGGCGGTGGTTCGCGCAGCTCGCGCCGGGCCGGGTGGTGAGCGGGGTACGGGCCCTGGTGGACTCGGGGTCGCTGCTGTGGCGGGCCCGGGTGAGCGACAGCTGGCAAGGAGATCTCCCTGTCGCGGGGGTCCTGGAGGCGGTGGAACGCGACGTACTGGAGCGTCCGCAGACCGCGTTCACCGCCCTGCACGCGGCCGTCGCCCTCACCGCCGCCGGGGATCTGGCCGCGCTGCGCCGGCTGCGCGATCACGCCGCAGGCGCCGACGAGGTGCAGCGCGAGATAGTCGCCCCGCTGTGCGAGGCGTTCGCGGCGCTTGTCGAGGAGCGCTTCCACGAGGCGGCCCGGGGGCTCGACGCGCTGCTGCCGGTGCTGCGCCGGGTCGGCGGCAGCGCGGCGCAGCGGGAGGTGGTGGAGGAGACCCTCCTGTACGCCCTCGTGTCGGACGGCCGTTGCGAGGCGGCACGGCAACTGCTCGACGCCCGCCTCGACCGTACCCACGCCCCGCGTGACCGACGGTTGCGTGCGGGGCTGCCCTCCTGAGGGGTCAGGGGGTTCCGGTGGACCGGGCCGGCCGGAAGCGGCGGCGCTTCCGCCCGACCCGGGCGTACCACTTCCCCCTCAGAGTTCCGCACCCTGTGTTTCCTGGAGCCGGGCGGCGATCGTCTGGGGACCGTCGACGGGCTCCGGCGTCTTCTGCGGCCTGTCGGCGAGCTTGAGCCATACCACTCCGACGATGATGACGCCCAGCCACAGTGCTTGGACCGGGGTGAGAGTCTCGTCGAAGAAGACGGGACTCAGCAGCGCCGCACCGGCCGACCCGATCCCGGCCCAGACGGCATAGCCGATACCGACGTCGATGGTGCGGAGCGCGACGCTCAGTGCCCAGAGCGTCAGAAGGAAGAACACGACGGCGACCAGTGACCACGTCAGCCGGGTGAAGCCGTGGCTTCCACCGACGGAGAGCGCGTAGCCGACTTCGAACACTCCGGCAAGGAGAAGCATGAGCCAGGAGTTGGCTGGGGAACGGCCGGTGTCGGACATGAAGGGAGTCCTTTCGTGATGATGGTTCGAGCGACGGCGGGAACCCTCAGGCGGCACCGCTGAGCTGCAGGCCGACGACCCCGGTGATGATGACGGCGATGCCGAGTGCCTTGCGCCAGTCCAGACGCTGGCCGAAGAGCGCCGCGCCGAGAACGGTGATGCCGACACCGGCGACGGACGTCCAGATGGCGTAGCCGACACCGACGTTGAAGGTCAGCAGAGCCCTGCTGAGGAAGTAGGTCCCGATCGCGCCGCTGAGCAGGGTCACGATGGTCCACCGGCGGTTCTTGAAGCCCTCGGCCTTGCCGGCCGCGATGGCCACGGTGATCTCGAAGATGTCCGCGATGGCGAGGTAGAGCCACTGCATGGGCTTTCCTTTCGTTCGATGGAGGCCGGCGTTGCGGGGCCGGCCCGCCTCGGGTTCGCCGTACGGCGTGAACGGTGGGGGCACGACCAGGCGCCGGGACGTCAGGTGGTTGCGCTGCCGGGGCAGCCGACGGCTCCGCGCCGGGTCAGCAGCCGTCGATGCCGCAGGCGGCACCCCGGGCCACAGCCTGTTCGGCCTGGGTGTCGAGCACGGCCTTGCGGATCTGGGCCGCGGCGGGGACACCCTCGATCCGGTGGCGCCCGCCGATGACGAGCGTGGGAACGACGGAGACCCGGTACGCCGCGGCGGTCCGCAGCGCCTCCTGGTGGGCCTCGGTGTAGGTCCCGGCGTTCAGCGCCGCGGCGAAACCGCTTTCGTCCAGGCCCAGTTCGGACGCGATGGCGGTGAGGACGTCCAGTTGACCGATGTCCCGGTTCTCCTGGAAGAAGGCCCGCAGCACCCGCGGGGTGTACGCCGCACCCTTGCCGTGCTCTGCCGCGTACTGGTAGCCCTCGAACGCCAGCCGGGTGTAGGGCTGCGGTGAGACGGTGGGCAGGGTGATGTCCACGTTCATCCGGCGGGCCATCGGATAGACCGAGCGCGCCCAGACGGCCGGCAGGTATTCGTCCTCCGGCCGCAGCGTCGGGGTCGGGTGAGGCCGCAGCTCGAACGGCATCCACTCGATCTCGACGTCGAGATCGTGGGTGGCCTCGTGCAGCGGGCTCTCGGCCAGCATGCAGAACGGACAGACATAGTCCGACCAGACCTTGATGCCGACCTTGCTGGTTTTGGTCCCGGTCACATCCGCCTCCGGTTGAGGGCGAGGAATTCTTCGAACGGCTGCGTCCCCTCGGGGATCCGCAGCGAGGTGACCTTGATCTGCCAGGCCGTCGGGTCCTCGGCGAAGATCGAGTACGACCCCGAGTAGTCGAAGCCGTACCGTGCGGCCGTCGTGCGGTCGGCCACGTGGACGATGTGGCCGACCCTGAAGTACAGCGAAGCCATGTAGCACAGGGCGCAGGGCTCGCCGGAGGCGATCAGCGTGGCCCCGGCGGTGGCGTGCAGCCCGTACTTCGCGGCAGCCTCGCGCAGCGCGACCACCTCCGCGTGTGCGGTGGGGTCGTTGTCCTCGCGTACCCGGTTGAAGCCGGTGCCGAGGATCTGTCCGTCGTTGACCACCACGCCGGAGAACGGGATGCCGCCCTCGGCGACGTGCTCGCGGCTGATCCGTACCGCCTCACGGGCGTACTCGGCCAGCTCGCTCTCTGAGATCTCGGAAGGGGACATCGTCGCTCCTCGACTCAGATGTGGGCTGAATACTTGTTTGTACGTGCATGTTATTTGACTTGGCAAGATCCGCTGGGAGGGTTGGGCGGAGGACTAAAGCTTGCATGAACATGTATCTTGTTGTCAACGTGCCGCCTGAGAGGGAGCTGCCCAGTGACGACCACGATCTCCTTTACGTCGGCCGCCTCGTCCGACCAGGCCATGTGGGGAAGGGTCCTCGCCCTGCACGCGCATGTGGAGCGCCAGCTCACCCAGGCCCTGCAGCGCAGGCACGGAATAGGGCTCTCCGAATTCCGGGCCCTGGAGTGTCTCGTACAGGCCGAGGACGGCGAGCTGCGCATGCAGGAACTCGCCGACAAGGTCGGGCTCGGGCAGAGCTCGGTGACGCGGCTGGTGGGCCGGCTCTTCGCGGCCGGCTTCGCCTTCCGGGACCTGTGTCCCGACGACAAGCGCGGTGTCTACGCGGTCATCACCGACGACGGCAGGCGCCGCTACGCCGATGCGCGCGGCACGTACTCCGAGGTCCTCAGTGCGGCATTGAACACCGCCGGTGCCGATCCGGAGCTCGCCGGTACGGTCCAGGCGCTGCGCAGCGCCCGCTGAGCGAGGCCGTCGCCCCTTCCGGCTCCGCCCGGAGAAGAACGCCTGTCGAAAGCCGTCCTCCGGGACGGCTTTCGACGTTTACCCGCTCAGCACGGCATGTTGGGTGAACTCGCGGTTCCGCATGACGCGCCCTTCCTTAAGCGCTGCGACACCTTGATGAAAGGCGTTTCAACGACCCGAAACACATAGTTCATCAAGCAAACTCGACGCTCTTATCCGCCCGCTCGCCGGTGATGTGCATCACTGATGACGGGACCATTTACATGCTTGACTCTGCATGCATCGCATGTACGGTTAGTCGCGGATCGCTCACGGGGGAGTGATGCGGGGCCGGCCGAGCTGATGGCCGCCGGGCTCCGCGAGTTCTTTGGCGCGACTCAGGCGCCGTCACCCCTTGGGCATGTCGCTTTCGCATAGACAGGCGCACAAGTTGGGGGAAACTGTGCCATCACCACACTTTTTTGATGCGCTCGCCGCGCACGCCCGGCGCCGGCCCGATCAGGTGGCCCTGATCCGGGGCGAGCGGCAGGTGACTTACCGCCGACTGGTCGGCCTTGCCGAGGAGCTGGCCGGCACCCTGGACGGTCTCGGGCTCGATCGGCGGCAGCCGCTGTGTGTGCCCGCGCACAAGACGCCCGAGACGATCGCCCTGCTCATCGGCGCCTTCCGGGCCGGCTACGCGGCTCTGGCGCCCTCGCCCGAACTGGGCTCCGCCGCCCGTACGGCGCTCGCCGCGCAGGCCCGGTGCTCCCGGACGCTGACCGTCGACGACCAGGGGGTGCTCGACATCGCCCCGGTCGTGCCGGACGAGCAGGCCGCCCGGGACTTCGACACCGCGGACCCCGCCGCCGCGCCCCTGCTGCTGACCACCTCCGGCTCCACCGGTACGCCGAAGATCGTGCCCGTCCCGGGCGACGGCTTCGACCGGTTCGCCGACTGGGCGACCGGCCGGTTCCGCCTCACCGAGCAGGACACCCTGCTCAGTTACGCACCCCTGAACTTCGACCTCTCCCTGCTCGACGTGTGGACCGCGCTGCGGCTGGGTGCCCGAGCCGTCCTCGTGGAGCAGGAGTTCAGCGCCGACGCGCGTCGTCTGCAGGACCTGATCACCCGGCACGAGGTCACCTTCGTCCAGGGTGTGCCGATGCTGCACCGGCTGCTCGCCCAGGACGGTGCCGTGCATCCGACGGTCCGCACCGTCATCTTCACCGGGGACGCACTGCCGAAGGCACTGCTGCGGCAGCTCGGCACGACCTTCCCGGGCGCCGCCTTCCACAACGTCTTCGGGTGCACCGAGACCAACGACAGTTTCCTGTACGACGCCGACCCCGAGGACGCCGGTGACCAGACCCCCATCGGCCGGCCGCTGCCCGGGGTGCGGGCTCTGCTGCTTGACGGTGAGGGACGGGTCCTCGACGGTCCCGGCACCGGTGAACTTCTCGTGACCACACCGTTCCAGACCTCCGGCTACCTGCAACGCTCCCGCAACGAAGGGGTGTTCGTGGCCGCCCCCGACAGCGGCGACGAGGTCTTCTACCGCACCGGCGACCTCGTCACCCGGGACGCCGACGGCCTGCACTGGCTGCAGGGGCGCACCGACTTCCAGGTCAAGGTCCGCGGGGTGCGGACCAATGTGCAGGAGGTCGAGAACGTCCTGGCAGCTCACCCCGAGGTCGCCGAGGCCGCCGTCGTGGCGATCCCCGACCCGGAGGCCGGCTACCGGCTGCACGCCCAGGTGACCCGGCGGCCCGGCACCTCGCTCTCCTCGCTGAGGCTGCGCTCGCACAGCGCCGAGCGCCTGCCCCGCCACGCCATCCCGTCCTCCGTGCACGTGGGCGACGCTCCGCTGCCACGCACGTCCACCGGAAAACCGGACCGCAACCTCATCAAGGCAGCACGACAGAAGGGAAATCCCGCATGACCTCCCTGGCGGACGAGATTCGCGGCTATGTGGTCGCCGAGTTCCTCGACGGAGAGGACTCGGCCGACCTGACCGCCGAGTTCGACCTCATCGACAACGGCGTGGTCGACAGCCTGGGCGTGGTCCGGATCGTCTCGTACCTCTCCCGGACCTATTCGATCCCGGTCGACGACATTCCACTGACCCCGGACAACTTCCGCAGCATCGGCGCCATTTCGGCGTTCGTCGAGACCGCGACGAAGACCGCCGCCTGAGCCGGCTTCCGGAATTCCGCAGAAGACCCGACGAAGCAGCTGCAGAAGAACCGGAGCGCTTCCAAAAGATCCCTCCGGAAGAACCCCTCACACACAAGGAGACAGCAATGATCGTCCGCAGCACCAGCGAGCTCGTCCCCATCGAGTGGGGCAACGGCACCAGTCACCGCCTGCTCACCGAGGCCGACGGCATGGGCTTCACGGTGTGCGAGACCCTGGTCCGCAAGGGGACCACGAGCGCCCTGCAGTACCGCCGCCATCTGGAGGCCTGCTACTGCACGGGCGGCTCCGGCGAGGTCGTCGCGGCGTCCGGCGAACGCTACAAGATCACGGAGGGCACGATATATGCCCTCAACGAGAACGACGCGCACTATCTCGTGGCCTCCGACTACGAGGACCTGAGGCTGATCTCCGTGTTCAGCCCGGCCCTGCGCGGCGACGAGAAGCACACCCTGTCTCCCGACGGCTTCTCCCAGTACTGAGTTCCGCGATCCGGGGCCCGCCCCGCCGGCAGCGGCGCGGGCCCCGGCCCCGACCAGCGACGTACCGGAAGGAAGCACACGTATGACACCCGCACCGTCCGCACCGCGGACCACCCGCACCGAACCGGACCCGTACACCCTCGTCGCCCCCTGGGCGGACGAACTCAACCACGACGTCGAGGAGTGGGACGCCCTAGCGGAGTTCCCCTGGGAGAAGTGGAAGACGATCCAGCGCTCCGGGCTGCTCACCGTGCCGTTCGAGACGCAGTACGGCGGCCGTGGTGGCACCCTGACCGACACGATGCGCGCCCTCGAGGGGCTCGGGCGCACCTGCCGCGACGCTGGCCTCGGCTTCTCCGCCTCCACGCAGATCGTCAGCGTCGGCGTCCCGCTGCAGGCGTTCGGCTCCGAGGAGCTCAAAGCCCGCTTCCTGCCCCGGATCGTCACGGGCGATCTGATCACCGCGCACGCCATCACCGAGCCGGGCAACGGCTCCGACGCCCTGAACATCTCCACCACCGCGAGCAGGGACGGCGACGACTACGTCATCGACGGCGGCAAGACGTTCATCACCAACGCCCCGATCGCCGACCTCTTCCTGCTGTACGTACGCACCGGAAAACCCGGTCCGTTCGGGCTGAGCGTCTTCCTGGTCGAGCGGGACACGCCCGGGCTGAGGGTCGGCGAGCCGCTCGGCAAGATGGGGTTGCGCACCTCCCCGCTGAGCGAGGTGACCTTCGAGCAGCTGCGCGTGCCCGCCGGCCGGCGCATCGGCCAGGAGGGCGCCGGCTTCCTGATCCTGGACCATGTGATGAAGCGGGAGATCCTCTTCTCCTTCTCCCTCACGCTCGGCGAGATGGAGCACCGACTGGAGCGAGTGCTCAAGTACGCCAAGTCCCGCCGCCAGTTCGGCGAGCCGATCGGCACCTTCCAGGGCGTCGCGCACAAGATCGCGGACATGAAGATCGCGGTGGAGACCGCCCGCAAGTGGCTCACCGACACCGGCGCGAAGGTGGAGTCCGGCCAGGACGCCGCGATCGACGTCGCCGCCACCAAGACCGTGGTCAGCGAGGCCAACAAGCGCACCGCGCTCGACGCCGTCCAGATCTTCGGCGGCCAGGGCTATCTCACCGCCACCGGTATCGAGCGGGACGTCCGCAACGCGGTCGGCGGAACCATCTACTCCGGCACCAGCGAGATCCAGCGCAACCGCATCGCCTCCCTCCTGGGCCTGTGAGCCGGGAGCTGACGAAAGGGTCACCATGAACGCACTCACGCCGGACGACCTGCGACGGCTCACCGCCCCCACCGACTTCCTCGATCACGAGAGCGAGCCGGTCCAGTCCTTCGTCGACGAGGCGGTCACCGACCGGGGCGCGGACAAGCGCCGGCTGGCCGTCGAGCTCTACTACGCCGTCCGTGACGACGTCTTCTACGAGGTGTACGGGGCCGACCTGTCCGAGCAGGGCCTGCGGGCCAGCCACACCGCGTCCACCCGCAAGGGCTTCTGCCTGCACAAGTCGGCGCTGTACGCGGCGGCCTGCCGGGCCGTCGGCATTCCCGCCCGCGTCCACTACGGCGATGTGCGCAACCACCTCGCCTCCGACCGGCTGCGCGCCCACATCGGCGGGGACGTCTTCTTCCACGGCCTCAACTCCGTTCACCTGGACGGCAAGTGGGTCAAGGCCACCCCGGTGTTCAACAAGATCCTGTGCCGGCTGTACGGGATGAAGCCGCTGGAGTTCGACGGCACCGCCGACAGCCTGCACCACCCCTTCGACGACCAGGGCCGCCAGAGCATGGAGTTCCTGGCCGACCACGGCGGCTTCGACGACGTCCCCTACGAGTTCGTGATGGCGAACATGCGCCGCAAGCACCCCGGCTTCCTCAACGCCACCGGCACCGGCACGGTCCGCGGCGGCTCGCTGGCCGCCGAGGCGTCCGCCTGATGCGGCCCCACGACCCCGACGACGAGGAGACACGGAGATGAGCACCATCCGAGCGCAGAAGGACGGCTGGGAGGCGCGGGCGCGCATCGGCGTGGTCGTACCGCACGCGGACGTCGGTCCGGAGTCGGAGTTCCAGGCGATAGCACCCGAGGACGTGTCCGTGCACGGCTCGCGCGTCCACTTCGGCGCGATGCGGGCCGGCGGTGAGATGGACCCGAAGATCCCGCACGACCCGGTGCGGGCCTTCGTGGAGCCACCGCACATCGACAACGCGGTGGAGCTGCTGGCCGCCTCCCCGCTCGACGCGATCGCGCTCGGCTTCACCAGCTCCGCCTACGTCCTCGGCGCGGGCGGCGAGAAGGACCTGTTCGCCCGGCTCGCCCGGTTCACTCGCGGACTGCCGCTCACCGGCACCACCGTGGCGGCCGTCGCCGGCTTCACCGCGCTCGGCGCCCGCCGGATCGCCCTCGTCAACCCGCCGTGGTTCGACGACCGGCTGTCCGGGCTCGGCGCCGACTACTTCACCGAACAGGGCTTCGAGGTCATCCACCACGGCCCGTGCGGGCTGCCCAGCAACCAGAAGCTGATCACCCCGGAGGCACTCTCCGGGTGGATCCGCACCACGGTCGCCGGGCACCGGCCCGACGCCGTCCTCGTGGCCGGCAACGGCATCCGCGCGGTGGGCGTCGTCGAAGCCCTGGAGCAGGAACTGGACTTCACGGTCCTGACCGCCAACCAGGTCCTGTTCTGGCACGCACTGCACCTGGCCGGAGCGGCCGGAGCGGCCCGCGGGATCACCGGGTACGGGCGGTTGTTCGGCACCGAGCCGCCGGGCGGCGCGGCATGAGCCTGCTGGCGGCCGACGGGCACGTGGCCCTGTTCGTCACCGACGAGGGGGACGCCCGCCGGGTCCCCCTCGTCTGCTGGCGCGACGACGGCACCTCCGTCCACGGCATGGTCCTCTACCGGGGCGCCCTGCGCCGGGCCGAACACGTCCCCGGTTTCCGCCGCTACGCCCACCCCTTGGAGGACGACACGCCCGTGCCCCGCAGGGACGCTCCGTCCGCCCCCGAACCGGCACCCAGGTGACCCAGCCGTCGCACACGTCTGTGATCACGGCCCACCACGACAGCCTGTACTTCTACCGCAACCACGCGGGTGTCACCGCGCGCCAGAACGCCGTCGACCACGGCCGGGGCGACCGGCTCGCCGAGGCGCTGCGGCGCGGTGACCTCAAGGCGATCCGGTTCGCGCCGGGGCAGAACCTCCGTGCTCCGGACGACCAGTGGGACGTGGAGCTGTACGACCTCGCCCGGGATCCCGGCGAGGAGCACGACCTCGCCGCCGCCCGGCCCGCCCAGGCGGACGCCCTGGTGAAGCTGATGCGTGAGTCGTGGGCGCCGGTGTACCCGCGCAAGCCCTTCGGTGTGACCCTCGAAGTCAGTGGCGGGGGAGCGGAGTTCACGGTCATCGCCACCCTCGCCAACGGCTCCGCGCGGTCATGGAACGCGGCCCGGCGCACCCTCGACGCCCCGAGC
This sequence comes from Streptomyces sp. NPDC096040, assembly GCF_040303265.1. Taxonomy (NCBI): domain Bacteria; kingdom Bacillati; phylum Actinomycetota; class Actinomycetes; order Kitasatosporales; family Streptomycetaceae; genus Streptomyces; species Streptomyces sp. NPDC096040. Next base: position 153,553 of record NZ_JBEOTA010000012.1, on the reverse strand, counting down.
GGCTGGGTGGTCCACGCCCGGGACGCGGCCGGCGTGGCCCGCCTGGACCCGGGCGAGCGCCTCACGGCACACTGGCGGGTCACTCCTCCCCAGGTCTCCACCGCCACAACCCTCATCTGCCGGGGCACGGCCCACCACGAGGACGACGAGCTGACGTACACGGCGTCGACGGCCCTCGGCTGACCCACGTCACGTCTCCGCCGGGCCCCGATCCGGTCACATGGCGGGAGCGGGCCCGTCCGCCGTCACCCGGCCGCGCTACCCGGCCTGTTCCGGCTGCCAGCCCAGTGCGCGGGAGATCCCGCGGGCCGCCAGCCGTACCGCCGGGACCAGCGCCGGTACCTGGGCATCGACCTGGGGCACCACCACCGAGACGGCCGCGACCACCCGCCCCGCCGCCCCGCGCACCGGAGCCGCCACCGACAGCGCGTCGTCGGTCACCTGACGGCTGCTCACCGCGACTCCCATGCGCCGCACCTCGGCCAGCGAGCGGCGCAACCGGCCCGGATCCGTGATGGTGTACGGCGTGAAGGCGGGCAACGGACCCGCGCAGTACTCCTGCTGGAATCCGGGTGTCTCGTGCGCGAGCAGGGCGAGGCCCACCCCCGTCGCGTGCAGCGGCCAGCGGGCGCCCACCCGGATCTGCACACCCACCGCCGAACGCCCCGACAGCCACTCGATGTAGACGACCTCGGAGCCGTCCCGCACCGCCAACTGCACGTTCTCATGGGTGGCCTCGTACAGGTCTTCCAGATACGGCAGCGCGACCTGGCGCAGCGCGAGACCCCGGGGTGCCAGCGCGGCCAGCTCCCAGAGCCGCAGCCCCACGTGGTAGAGACCGTCCGCGTCCCGCTCCAGCGCGCCCCACTCGGTGAGCGCGCCGACCAGTCGGTGGGCGGTGGTCAGGGAGAGCCCGGCCCGGCGGCTGATGCCGCTCAGGCTGAGCGCCGGATGCCCGTGGTCGAACGTGGCCAGCACCGCCAGGAGCCGGTCGGGCGCGGAGCGGGCGGCGGCGGTCATGGCCGGTCGGCGACGCGCAGCAGCAGTTGGTGGAGCGTCTGGCGTTCGGCGGGGTCGAGCGGGCCCAGCAGATCGTTCGTGACCCGCTGGCCCGCCTCGTCGGTGTCCCGCAGGAAGGCGCGACCGGCCTCGGTGAGGACGACGATCCGGCTGCGGCGGTCGTCGGGGGAGGGGCGCCGCTCGGCGAAGCCCAGCTTCTCCAGGTCGTCGACCAGGCCGACGATCGCGCTCGGGTCGTAGCCGAGCCGGGTGCTCAGCTCTCGCTGGAGGGCGCCCTGCGAGGTGGCGAGGAAACGCAGCACCGCGTAGTGGCGCAGCCGCAGCCCCGACTCCTGGAGGAACGTGTTGAAGAGCTGGCCGGAGCGCAGACCCAGGCGGTACAGCAGGTAACCCGTGTCCGCGTGCAGCCCGCGCATCCACGGCTCGTCCGCGTCGATCGAGGTCGGGTTATCGGTGTGCTGGCGGGTGATGGCGGTCTCCCTGGTCCGGGCCCCGGTGGCGGGGCGGTCGCTGGCGCAGATCCCAGCATGACGCAACCGTGGAGCGGCAACAACTATTGACGGCAACAATTATTGCTCTTAGCTTCGATCTCGGAGCCGCACCCGCCGTACCTGCGGCGCGGCCCCGTCGTACCTGAGAAGCCGCACCGTCGTACCCGAAGGGACACCGCCCGTGCCCAGCATCGATCTCACCGGCAAGGCCGCCGTCGTCACCGGCAGCGGCCGGGGCCTCGGCCTCGCCTACGCCCACGCACTCGCCGCCCACGGCGCCTGCGTGGTCGTCAACGACGTGGACGAGGCCGTCGCCGAGCAGGCCGTGAAGTCCATCACCGAGGCCGGCGGCACCGCCGTCGCCGAGGTGGTCCCGGTCGGGACGAGCGAGGCCGCGGACCGGCAGGTCGCCCGGGCCGTGGCGGAGTTCGGCCGGCTCGACATCCTGGTCACCAACGCGGGCATCCTGCGCGACCGGGTGCTGTGGAAGATGACCGACGACGACTTCGACGCCGTGATCACCACCCACCTCAAGGGCACCTTCACCTGCGCCCGCGCCGCCGCGGTACGCATGCGTGAGCAGGGCGAGGGAGGCACCCTGATCCTGGTCGGCTCCCCGGCCGGCCAGCGCGGCAACTTCGGCCAGACCAACTACGCCGCCGCCAAGGCCGGTATCGCCGCCATGGCCCGCACCTGGTCGATGGAGCTGGGCCGGGCGGGCATCACGGTCAACGCGATCGTCCCGGTGGCCGCCACCGCGATGACCGAGACCATCCCCGCCTTCGCCCCGTACGTCGAGGCCATGAAGAACGGCGAGCCGCTACCGGACTTCCTGCGCAAGGGGGAGGGCTTCGGCACCCCGGAGGACTGCGCGGCCCTCGTCCCCTTCCTCGCCTCCGAGGCCGCCCGCTCCATCACCGGCCAGGCCATCGGCATCGGTGGCGACAAGGTGGCACTCTGGTCGCACCCCCAGGAGATCCGGGCCGCCTACGCCGACGGCGGCTGGACCCCGGACACCCTGGCCGACGCCTTCCCCACCTCGGTCGGCGCCGAACTCCAGACGGTCGGCATCCCGGCGCCCAAGCTCCCGGAGGCGTGATGGACATCGAGGCACTGACGGCGATCGACGTCCACACCCACGCCGAGGTCTCCTCAAAGGGCCACTCCTCCCTCGACGACGACCTGCACGACGCCTCCTCCGCCTACTTCAAGGTCGAGGGAAAGCGGAAGCCGACCATCGAGGAGACCGCCGCCTACTACCGCGAGCGGAACATGGCCGCCGTGATCTTCACGGTGGACGCCGAGTCCGCGACCGGCACCGCCCCCGTACCCAACGAGGAGGTCGCCGAGGCCGCCGCCGCCAACGCGGACGTGCTGATCCCCTTCGCCTCCGTCGACCCCTTCCGGGGCAAGGCGGGGGTCCGGCAGGCCCGCCGCCTGGTCGAGGAGTACGGGGTGAAGGGCTTCAAGTTCCACCCCAGCATCCAGGGCTTCTTCCCGAACGACCGCGCGGTGGCGTACGGCCTCTACGAGGTGATCGAGGAGACGGGCGGCATCGCCCTCTTCCACACCGGGCAGACCGGCATCGGCGCCGGCGTCCCGGGCGGCGGCGGGATCAGGCTGAAGTACTCGAACCCGCTGCACGTGGACGACGTGGCGGCCGACTTCCCGCATCTCAAGATCATCCTTGCGCACCCCTCCTTCCCCTGGCAGGACGAGGCGCTCGCCGTCGCCACCCACAAGCCGGGCGTGCACATCGACCTGTCCGGCTGGTCGCCGAAGTACTTCCCGCCGCAGCTGGTGCAGTACGCCAACACGCTGCTCAAGGACAAGGTCCTGTTCGGCTCCGACTTCCCCGTCCTCACCCCCGACCGGTGGCTCGCCGACTTCGCGCAGCTGCCGATCAAGGACGAGGTCCGGCCGAAGATCCTCAAGGAGAACGCCGCCCGTCTGCTCGGGCTGACCAAGGCATAAGGGGCCGAGATGCGCAACGAGGGACTGGGGTCGTGGCCCGCACGCCGGGCCCGCAAGACCCCGCACCGCACGGCGCTGGTACACGGTGAACAGTCCGCCGACTACCGCACGTTGTACACGCGCACCACCCGCCTCGCGCACGCCCTGCGCGCCCGGGGTGTCCGCCGCGGCGACCGCGTCGCCTACCTCGGCCCCAACCACCCCGCCCACCTGGAGACCCTGTTCGCGGCCGGCACCCTCGGCGCGGTCTTCGTCCCGCTCAACACCCGCCTCGCGGGCCCCGAGATCGCCTACCAGCTCGCCGACTCCGGCGCCAAGGCCCTGCTGTACGGCCCCTCGCACGCCGGTCTCGTCGCGGGCCTGCCCGGCACCACCGACGTCCGGATGTACGTCGAAGTGGGCTCCGAGTACGAGGAGTTGCTGGCGTCGGCGGCGGACGACCCGATCGACGAGCCCGTCACCCCCGACGACACCTGCATCATCATGTACACCTCGGGGACGACCGGCCGCCCCAAGGGCGCGATGCTCACGCACTCCAACCTGACGTGGAACGCCGTCAACGTCCTGGTCGACACCGACCTGATCGCCGACGAACGCGCCCTGGTCTGCGCCCCGTTGTTCCACACGGCGGGCCTCAACATGCTCACCCTGCCGGTCCTCCTCAAGGGCGGCACCTGTGTCCTGGTCGAGGGCTTCGACCCGGAGACCACCCTCGACCTGATCGAACGGCACCGGATCACCTTCATGTTCGGGGTGCCGACCATGTTCGACCAGGTGGCCCGCCACCCGCGCTGGCCGGACGCCGACCTCTCCTCCCTCCGCATCCTCACCTGCGGCGGCTCCCCGGTGCCGACCCCGCTGATCGCGGCCTACCAGGAACGGGGGCTGACCTTCCTCCAGGGTTACGGCATGACGGAGGCCTCGCCCGGCACCCTCTTCCTCGACGCCGAGCACGCGATCAGCAAGGCGGGCTCGGCGGGCGTGCCGCACTTCTTCAGCGACGTACGGGTGGTACGGCCCGACCTGACCTCGGTCGACGTCGACGAGCCCGGGGAGGTCATGGTCCGCGGCCCCCATGTCATGGCCGGTTACTGGGGGTTGCCGGAGGAGACCGCGGCCTCCTTCGCGGACGGCTGGTTCCGCAGCGGGGACGCGGCCCGGGTCGACGAGGACGGTTACGTCTTCGTCGTCGACCGCCTCAAGGACATGATCATCTCCGGTGGCGAGAACATCTACCCCGCCGAGATCGAGGACCTCCTCCTCGCCCACCCCGACATCGTGGAGTGCGCGGTCATCGGCGTACCGGACGACAAGTGGGGCGAGGTGCCGCGTGCGGTGGTCGTCCCCCGCGAGGGAGCCGTCCTCGACCCCGACGAGGTGCTGGCCTCCCTGTCCGGCCGCCTCGCCAAGTACAAGCTCCCGAAATCGGTGGTGCTCACGGAGGAACTCCCGCGCACCGCCTCCGGAAAGCTCCTCAAGTCCCGTGTGCGCAAACGCTACGGCTCCACCAACTCATAGCTAAGGAAAGCGACATGAGCGTCACCGTCAACGGCCTCGACGAACTGAAGAAGCTCGCCGGGAGCGACCTGGGCACCAGCGACTGGATCGAGGTCACCCAGGACCGTATCGACACCTTCGCCGACGCGACCGGCGACCACCAGTGGATCCACGTCGACCCCGAGCGCGCGGCCGAGGGCCCCTTCGGCGCCCCGATCGCCCACGGCTATCTCACCCTCTCCCTCTTCATCCCCCTGTTCACCGAGCTGCTGGACGTCCAGGGCGTGACCACGAAGGTCAACTACGGCCTGAACAAGGTGCGTTTCCCGTCCCCGGTGAAGGCAGGCTCCCGCATCCGCCTGGCCGCCCGGCTGGCGGAGGTCGAGGACGTGCCGGGCGGGGTGCAGATCGCCGTGGACGGGACGATCGAGATCGAGGGCGGCACCAAGCCCGCCGCCGTACTGCGGAGCCTGTCGCGGTTCTACGCCTGATCCGTACGCAAGGTGGGCGAATGGACGACGAGTCGTCAGGAACCCACCACGTCCACGAAGACGGGGTTGGAATAGAACCATGTGTCCGCCCACGGGTCGCCGTTCCCCGGTTCGTGGGTGATCGGGCCGTGCGGGTCGATCGACGCGCCCAGGTAGCCCGCGCCGTTCCGCTTGCCGTCGCTGCCCCGCAGCCGGACGTAGAAGGACTCGTCGCCCGCGGTGAGCGGGATGCGCAGGGTGTAGGTGCCCTTGCGGCCGGACACGTCCTTCGTCTGGACGACCCTGGTGTCGGGCGCCTGCCAGGTGTCACGGTCGGCGACCGTGCCGCGCACCGCACCCCGGATGACGTCCACGTGCGCCAACCCGGGCAGGATGCCCTGGGCGTTGACCCGGGACGCGGTCGTCACCGTCACGTTCAGGGTGATCCGCTCGCCCCTGCGGACGCGCAGCCGGCCGCCGAGGGTGACGCCGTTGCCGTGGTCGCGGTCCCGCTTCAGACGGACGTCGAGGCCGTCCAGCAGATGGCCGTGGTCCAGCCAGACCCGGCCCGCGCGCAGGCCCGCCATCACCGCGCGGTAGCCGTAGCGGGTGACACCGACGTGGGTGCGGCTGAACTCGCCGGGCCAGAAGTCGCTGCCGGGCTGCGGGGTGTCGGTGTTCACCGGGTCGGGCAGCTTGCCGGTGTTGTCGAAGTTCTGCCCCGGCAGCCAGTCGCCGTTCTTCCAGGTGTCGAAGACCGTGCGGTGGTTGTCGGAGTTCGTGGTGATGGTGAACAGGCGACCCTCCGCCAGCATCGCGTCCCACAGGCCGCCCACCGTCGCCGTGGCCCAGTCGAAACCGCCGTACGTCAGGTACGCGTCCGCCGGGTAGCCCGCCCAGGACTGGGCGGAGGGCTTGTTCTCGTACTCGCCGCGGATCGAGGTGGCGCCGCGCCAGCCGGGGATCGCGGCACCCTGGGCGCCGGGCGCGCCCTCCATGCCGATCATGATCTCGGGGGCGGCGTCCCGCCAGTTGCGCATCTCGTGCGGCGAGTCGATGCCGAGCCGCAGCGGGTGGTTGGCGAGGACGAGGACGTCGTCGACACAGCCCGTACGGCGCTGCTCGGCCAGCCACTGGATGGCCTTGACGGCGTGGGCCTCGTTGCGGGCGGTGTCCGTGGCGCCGGCGGACCCCTCGGTGTAGCCGAGCAGCTTGCCGTCGTAGGCCAGCTCGAACCGGGTGAGCAGGTCGGTCTCGTGGGGGCCCGGCGCGGCGAACACCGTGCAGTGCTCGGCGGCCGGGATGTACCACTCCAGGCCCTGGTAGATCAGCTGGCGCGGGTTCTCCCGGCGGGCCTTGAGGATCTCCGCGTACTCCATCTTCGCGCCGTAGGAGGCGTGCCCGAAGTTGGAGTGCTCGTTGAACACCATCCAGTCCAGGCCGTACCGGGCGGCGGCCTGCGCCTGCTGCGAGAACGTGTACTTCGCGTCGTGGCTGTACACCGAGTGGACGTGGTGGTCGCCGACCAGGTAGGCGAGGCGGGGGTCGTTGCCGCCGAAGCCCCGTCCGGTGGAGGCCGGCGCGGGGGTGGCCGCCGACCCGAGGGCGAACGCGGCGCCGAACAGGCCGGCCCGGCGCAGGAGTCCGCGTCTGGACACGCCCTGGGCGTCCAGGTCGGCGGGGGAGACGGCAGGATCGGCCCAGGTGGGCAGCTGCTGCTCGGTCATGATGATCCTCGTAACAGGAGTCAGTGGTTCATGAAGGACGAGACGGGCAGCGCCCGGGAGACGATCCGGACGTCGCCGAGGCGGCCGTGCAGGATCTGGTCGATCCTGTCCGCGTACTCGTAGCCGCCGAGCAGCCAGGGCTTCCCGGACGAGGCGATGCCGATCGCGGCGGCGTGCGGGTTGCGGGCGACCGGGCAGCCCTGCACGTACATCGTCGTGTGCCGTCCGTCGTTGACGACGGCCAGGTGCCACCAGGTCTCGCGGGCGGTCTCGTCGCCCCAGTTGGTGGCCAGCTGCTGCTGGTTGAGCGGGTGCACCGCCCACTGCGCGCCCGGCCCGTCGGAGATGGAGAGAGTGGCGAGGGGCTCGTCCGGGTCGTCGGTGACCGTGCCGACCGAGCCGTTGCGCCCCGTACGGCTGACCAGACCGGACCAGGCGTTGTGCGAGGCGTCCCAGTCGGCGGGCAGCCAGTAGAACGCCTCGATGGTGTAACCGTCCTTGAACGTCGCCGAGTTGAGCGGAGCGCCGTCGATCGTCCTCAGGTACGCGCCCTTCAGCGGCGACTTGTAGCCGGTGAACTCCAGGCTGCCGTGGCCCGGCTGGTCCGGGTGGTGGTCCGACGACCAGCCGAGCGTGCCGCCGCCCACCGAGACCACGGTGAGGTCGTTGCCGTTGCCGGACAGGTCACGGACCGTGCCGGAGACCGCCGAGTCGAACCGCCAGTAGGCGGCCGTGCCCCGTACCAGCAGCTGCGAGGCGGGCCGCGCCGGACGGACCGGCACCGGGGCGAAGCCCTCGAAGCGGGCGGCGAAGTCGATGTCGACGGAGAAGCGGTCCCCGTCGCCGCTCAGCTCCATCTCCTGCCGCTCCAGCTCGTTGAGGCCCTTCTTGGCCCGGCCGAGGATCCACGGCGAGACCGTCTCCACGTCGATGACGTCACGGTCCAGGTCGAAGTGGTAGAGGCGGATCATCGCCGCGCCGCCGAAGTAGCGGTTCTGGTAGTTCGTCAGGTGCAGATGTACGTCGTTGCCGGCGGCGTTCTTGCGGGTCGCGCGGCGGGCCGGCCAGAAGTGGCCGTTCAGAGTGAGGAAGATCTGGTCGTGCTCGTTGATCAGCTGGTCCCACAGCTGCTGCCCGTACGACGACAACTCGTCGTCGTCCACGACCAGTTCGTGCGTGGTGAGGATGACCGGCGTCTTCGGGTGCTGCGCGATGACGTCCTTCGCCCATGCGTAGCCCTTCGCCGACAGCCGCCAGTCCAGCGCGAGGACGAGCCACTCGCGCCCGGCCGCCCGGAACAGGTGGTAGGTGTTGTAGCCGTCCGAAGAGGCCCCGCCGAACGTGGGCCTGCCCTTGAAACGCTGCGGCCCGAAGGCGTCCAGGTACGGCGTCGAGCCCCGCTGGTCGTCCGTGGACGACCTGATGTCGTGGTTGCCGGCCAGCACGCTGTAGCCGACCCCGCGCCGGTCCAGGATCCCGAACGCCTCGCTGATCGCGGCGAACTCCTCCTCGGCGCCGTTCTGGGTGAGGTCGCCCAGGTGGGACAGGAAGACGATGTTCTCGTCGGACGCACCGCCCTGCTCCAGGAGATACCGCAGCGATGCCTCGATCGGCGCCGGGTTGATGCTCGGCCCGTCGAAGAGGTACTGGGTGTCGGGCATCACCGCGAGGGTGAAGCGACGGCTCTCCGGGTCGGGGCGCCGGCCGGAGCCGGAGGACGCCTCGGCGACGGCCGGCAGCGTGACCCCGGCGGTGGCGGCGGCGCCGAGCAGCGCGGTGGCCCTGAGGAAGTTTCGTCTGCCGGCTCCGGCCTGCGCGGCCTCGCCCTGGACGTGGTCATGCGACGTACACACGTGTGCTCCGTGGATAAGGAGAAGTGACGGCGAAGGGCGTGGGGGATCTCAGAGGACGCGCAGGGTCCAGCTCCAGCGGTGGACGCCCGGTGCGACGAGGTAGGAGGGGAAGGTGTCGGGACCGCACGAGGCCGTACCCAGGCCCCGGTGTGCGGCGTCGATGTGGACCACACAGCCGGCCCGCGGTACGAGTTCGTCGTGGTGCGTGACGGCGGTGAGATCCTCGGCGCGGTAGCGGGTGACGGAGACCTGGCGGGGCTCGTCCAGCTCGACCGCGAGTCCGGTGGCGTCCGGCGCCGACAGCGTGAACCGCCGTACGCCATGGCGGCCGCCGCTCTCCTGAGGCCGCAGATACGGGGTGAACAGCTCGTCCACGGGTACGCAGTGGTGGCCGACCGGGGCGCCGGCGGCACGGTCCGGGTACGACTCCCAGGGACCCTGACCGAACCACTCCAGCAGATCGAGCCCGGCCACCGTCTCGAAGACCGAGCCGACCCGGGCCACGTCGTCGAACTCCGCGGGCAGCTCGGCCGACTCCTCGACCCGGATGCCGCCCTCGACCGGGACGAACTCCTGCCGGTGCCGTACGACACCGACCGTACCGGCGTACTCGGCCACCACGGCCAGACGGTCGCCGTCCCGGCGCACGGAGACCACCTTGCGCACCAGCTGGTCCAGGCCCCAGGCCCGCCAGCGCAGCGCGATCCCGCCCAGCTCGTCGTTGTCCGTGGGTGCCCGCCACAGCGACAGCGTCGGAGCGGCGGTCAGCAGCGGGTGCCGCAGCAGACCCTCGCCGTCCACCTCGACGGCCGGTCCCACCGGCACCGGCTCCCCGGCGGTGGCCGCCGCCCGGATCCGGATCTGCGGCGCGCAGATCTCCGTACCGGCCGGCGCCCACGCCAGGTCCTCGGCGGTCCTCACCCGCAGCGTGAGCCACGCCTCGCCACCGTCCGCAGGCACCTCGAAGGGAAGCGGTACGGCCGCGGTCTCACCGGGGCACAGCTCGGGCAGCTCGGCCGGGCCGGTCAGGGTACGGCCGTCGGCCAGCGCCAGCTCCCAGGTGCCCGTCAGCCAGTCGAAGCCCCGGAAGTGCTGGTGGTTGGCGAGCACGATGCCCTCGTGCCTGAAGCACCGGATGCGGACCGGCGCCGCGATCTCCCGGTGCTCGTACATCGCGGGCTTGGGCGTGCGGTCGGGGAAGACCATCCCGTCCGCGACGAACGCCCCGTCGTGCAGGGCCTCGCCGAAGTCGCCGCCGTACGCCCACCGGTGGCCGGGCGCGGCGACACCGTTGTCGTACAGCCCGGCGCCCGCGCGCCCGACCGGTCTTCCATCGCTCACCCGCTGGAGAATTCCGTGGTCCCAGAACTCCCAGATGAACCCGCCCTGAAGACCCGGAGTGGACTCGATGGCAGCCCAGTGGTCGGCCAGCGTGCCGTTGCTGTTGCCCATGGCGTGCGAGTACTCGCACTGGATCAGCGGTTTCGTCTGCTCCCCGGACAGCGCGTGCGCCACACACTCCTCCAGCGGCGCGTACATCGGGCAGGCGATGTCGGAGGCCACGTCCGGGTCCGCCCAGCCGCGCTTGGCCGCCCCCTCGTACTGGATCGGCCGGGTCGGATCGTGCCGCCGCACCCAGCCCGCCGCCGCGTCGTGGTTCGCCCCGTAGTCGGACTCGTTGCCCAGCGACCAGACGATGACCGACGGGTGGTTCTTGTCGCGCAGCACCATGCGCGAGACCCGGTCCACGAAGGCGTTCAGATAGCGCGGGTCGTCGGCGATCTCGTGCGCGTGGTCATGGGACTCGATGTCGGCCTCGTCGACCACATAGAAGCCCAGCTCGTCGGCGAGGTCGTAGAGCGTGGGGTCGTTCGGATAGTGCGCGGTGCGGATCGCGTTGAAGCCGAACCGCTTCAGCAGCACCAGGTCCGCGCGCATGTCGTCGTACGACACCGTCCGCCCGGTGAGCGGATGGAAGTCGTGCCGGTTCACGCCCCGGATGAACACCCGCTCGCCGTTGACCAGCAGGTCCCGGCCGGTGATCTCGACGTCCCGGAATCCGATGCGGTGGTAGGACGAGTCGGCGACCGTGCCGTCCGCGCGGTGCAGCCGGACGGTCAGCCCGTACAGTTCGGGCTCCTCCGCGTTCCAGGTGCGCACCTCGGGCACGGTCGCGCGGATGCGGGCCTCGCCCAGGAAGTCGGAGACCCGGTCGTCCTCGGCGTTGAGCCGGTCGAACTCGGCGTCCTGCGCGAGGAGGAGTTCACCGTCCAGGTCGCCGGTGACATACCAACCGTCCGGCAGCGCACCGCCCTTGTCCCGTACGAGGCAGTCCACCCTCAGCTCGCCGTCCCGTCGCGCCCGCACGGTCACGTCCGCGAGATGCAGCGGATCCGTTGCGTACAGCAGGACCGGGCGGGTGATCCCGCCGTGCCACCAGTGGTCCTGGTCCTCGATGTGCGAGGCGTCCGACCACTTGACCACGGTCAGCCGTACGACCGACCGCTCGCCGGGGCGTACGACTTCGGTCAGGTCGAACTCGGCGGCCAGATGGGAGTCCTTGGAGATGCCGACGGGCCGTCCGTCCACATGGACGAGGAGCACGCTCTCGGCGGCGCCGACCTGGAGGACGATCCGGCGGCCGGTCCAGTCGGCGGGGATGTCCAGGGGCCGTTCGTGGACACCGGTGGGATTGGCGGCGGGCGACGACGGCGGGAACTCCGCGAACGGCATGCGGACGTTGGTGTACTGCGGACGGTCGTCCGTGTCCTGCATCGTCCAGACGCCCGGGACGAAGGCGGTCGACCACATGGCGTCGACCGTCGCCGCGCCCGGAGCCGGCAGCAGCTGGAAGCGCCACTCGCCGTCCAGGGACAGGGCGCCCGGACGACGGTCGACGGCGTTCATCGGCAACCGCCCCCAGGAGGTCACCTCGGGTGCCTCCCAGGGGCGGACGGCCACCAGCGGGTCCGTCACTTGATGGCTCCCTTGGCCAGGTCGCCGATGATCTGGCGGGCGCCGATCGCGAACACGATCAGCAGGGGGACGAGGGCGAGAAGTGCGCCGGTCATGACCATTCCGTAGTCGGTGGTGCCATGGGTGCCGTTGAGCTGGGACAGCGCCACCTGGAGGGTGACGTTGTCGGGGTTGGTGAGGGCGATCAGGGGCCAGGCGTAGTCGTTCCACTGGCCCATGAAGGTGAAGATGCCGAGGAAGGCGAGGCCCGGCCGGACCACCGGGAGGGCCACGTGCCAGTACTGGCGGAGGAAGTTGGCGCCGTCGATGCGGGAGGCGTCGAGGAGCTCGTCGTGGATGGCGCCCTTCATGTACTGGCGCATCCAGAAGATGCCGAACGCGTTGGCCGCCGCCGGCACGATCAGCGAGGTCATCGAACCGATCCAGCCCAGCTTCGCCATGATCACGAACTGCGGTATGGCCGACAGCTGGGCCGGCACCATGAAGATGACCATCAGCAGGGCGAACAGCACGTTCTTGCCGGGGAAGGCGAACTTGGCAAAGACGAAGGCCGCCAGCGAGTCGAAGAAGAGGACCAGGAAGGTCACCGAACTCGCGACCAGCAGTGAGTTCCACATCGACCCGAAGAAGTCGATGTTGTCGAAGAGGCCGCGGGCGTTCTCCAGGAGGTGCGGACCCGGCAGCAGCTTCGGCGGGTAGGAGAAGATCTCCGACGACGTGTGCGTCGACATGATCACGGCCCAGTAGAACGGGAAGGCCGAGAGCAGCAGACCGATGACGAGTACGGTGTGCAGCGCGATGCCCCGGCTGCGCGTCCCCTTGATGGATGCCATGGTGTGCGGCCTCCCTAGTCTTCGCCCCGGCGCTGCACCAGGCGCCAGTTGATGATCGAGAAGATGATGACGACGAGGAAGATCCCCCACGCCACGGCGGCGCCGTAGCCGAAGTCGTTGTTGTCGAAGGTCTGCTGGAAGAAGTAGAGGACCATGGTCTGTCCGGCGTGGCCCGGGCCGCCCGCGAACGTCGAGTCGTTGGCGGTGGTCTGGAGCAGCACCTGTGGTTCGGAGAAGCTCTGCAGACCGGTGACGGTCGACACGACGAGCACGAACAGCAGCACCGGCCGCATCATCGGCAGCGTGATCCGGAAGAACGTCTGCACCGGCCCGGCGCCGTCCATGCGGGCCGCTTCGTACAGTTCACCGGGGATCGTCTGCAGTCCGGCGAGGAAGATGATCGCGTTGTAGCCGGTCCACTGCCAGGTCATCAGGGTGGCGATGGCGACCTTGATGCCCCAGGGGGTGTTCAGCCAGGCCACCTGGTCGAGCCCGACCGCCTGCAGAAAGGCGTTCACCAGGCCGAAGTTGGTGGAGAACACGGAGCCGAAGATGATCGCGATCGCGACCACCGAGGTGACGTTCGGCAGGAAGTAGGCGAAGCGGTAGACGTTCTTGAAGCGGACCGCAGAGTTGAGCAGCACGGCCGTCACCATCGCCAGGAAGATCATGGGGAAGGTGGCGAGCGCCCAGATGACGATCGTGTTCCCGACCGCGGTCCAGAAGTCGGTGTCGCTCAGCAGATAGCGGTACTGCGACAGGCCCGCCCACTCCATCGAACCGAGGCCGTCCCAGCGGTGCAGGGAGACGTAGAGCGAGAAGCCGACCGGGATCAGGCCGAAGCAGAGGAAGAGGAGGTAGAAGGGGGAGATCGCGGCGTAGAGGTGCCAGTACTTGCGGAATCCCCTGCGGGGGCCGCCGGCCGCCGAGGTCCGTGCCACGGTCGTCGTGGGCTTCTCCAGTGCGGTGGCCATCAGTAGCTCACCCCCAGGTGCTTGGCGATGCGCCGGCACTTGCTCATGGCGTCCTTCCAGGCCTGCTCGGGGTTCTTGCCGAGGACGCCGACGTTCTTGATCTCGTCCTTGAGGGGCTGCGAGAGCGCCACGTCGAACGGGCTGTTGTAGGCGACCGCGATCTTCTGCGCGGCGGGCCCGAAGACGTCCATCGTGACCTGGCCGCCGAAGAACGGGTCGGGCGCGCGCAGGGTCTTCATGCCGTACGACGCGGGAGTGGACGGGAAGAGTCCCGCGTCGACGAAGCCCTGTGCCTGGTTGGTGGCGTTCAGCATCCAGGCGATGATCTGGAACGCCTGCTCGGGCTCGCGGCACTCCTTGGTGATCGACAGGAACGAACCGCCGTTGTTGGAGGGCCGTACCGGCATCTGGGCCACCCGCCATCTGCCCTTGGTCTTCGGTACGCCCGTCTTGATGTCGTTGGTGGCCCAGGAGGCGTTGAGCTGGCTGGGCAGCTTGCCGTCCTGGAGCGCGGACAGCTGGTCCGGGGTGCCGCTGACCAGGTCCGAGACGATCCCCCGCTGCTTCGCCTCCACGGCCAGCGCCCAGGCGCGGCGGACGTGGTCCTGGTCGCCGATGAAGTGCCGGTCCTTGTCGACGTACCGCCGGCTGCCCTGCTGCACCACGTTCTCGAAGACCGCGTTGACGTCGGAGAGCAGACAGGTCCCCGGGAGCCGCTTCTTCAACTGCTCGCCGGCGGCGAAGAACTTCTCCCAGGTGTTCAGCTCGGCGGAGACGTCGCCGGGTTCGTAGGGCAGTCCCGCCTTCTGGAAGACCTGGTACTGGTAGAAGTGCGCTACCGGGCCGCAGTCGATCGGGAAGCCGACCATCGTGCCGTCGTCGGCGATGCCCTGGTCCCACTTCCAGGACAGGTACTGGCTTCGATACTTGTCCGCGCCCAGCGTGCGCAGGTCCACGAACTGGTTCGCGTCGGGGAGATAGGACGCCATGTCCTCGCCCTTGAGGCCCGCGATGTCCGGGATGCGGGCCCGGCCGGTCATGGTGGTGAGCAGCTTCGACCGGTAGTAGCCGCCGATCTTGATGGCCTGCAGATCGACGTTCGCGTCGTAGCGGGCCTTGGCGTTCTTGATGACCGTGTCACCGAGGCCGCCGTCCCAGTACCACAGGACCATGTTCCGGCCGGTGGAACCGGTCGGAACGGCACAGCCGGATGCCAGGCCGCCGAGCGCCGTGGCGGCCGTACCGGCCAGGCCCGCGCGCAGCAGGCCCCTACGTGAGAGCCGCACAGCTCCCACCGCCTTTCGGGTCTTTCGGATCTGTTCGGGACTTTCGCATGGAGCGTGGGGGGTGGCGTGGGGTCTCAGTACTGCCGTGCGGGGGGTGTGACGGGTGCGTGGCGGACGGGCGGGCCGGGGTCGGCCGGCAGCCGGTCCGTGAGGAAGCCGTAGTCGCGTCGCAGACCGGGGTCGGTGAGCGAGCGCCACCAGCGGTCGACGCCGTACCAGCCGGGGGCCGCCAGGGCCCCGCCGTGGTGGCCGACGGAGAGACCGGCGGCGAGGACGGCGAACCGCAGCCGTTCCTCCAGCGGCCAGCCGGCGAGGGAGGCGGCGACGAAGCTCGCCCCGAAGACGTCCCCGGCGCCGGTCGCGTCGAGGACGTCCACGGAGAGGGCCGGGACCTCCGCGAACTCGCCGGTGGTCTGGTCGACGGCCACCGCGCCGTCCCCGCCACGGGTCACCACGGCCACCGGGACCAGTTCGGCGAGGGTGCCGAGGGCCGCGACGGCGCTGTCGGTGCGGGTGTAGGCCATCGCCTCGGTCTCGTTGGGGAGGAAGGCGTGGCACAGGGCGAGCTGGTCGAGGAGGTCGCGGGACCACTGCTGGGAGGGGTCCCAGCCGACGTCGGCGTAGATCCGGGTGCCGTTCGCGGCGGCCTTGGCGATCCACTCGCGGGGTTCGGCCTCGATGTGGACGAGGGCGGTGCGTGCCTCGGGCGGGTCGCCCATCAGCACGTCCTGCGAGTACGGCGGCTGCGAACCGTGGGTGACCAGGGCCCGGTCCTGACCGTGGGCGAGGGCGACGGTGACCGGGGTGGGCCAGCCGTCGGCGACCCGGGAGAGGGAGAGGTCGACGCCTTCCTGTCCGGCGAGGACCTCCTGGCAGTGGGCGCCGTAGAAGTCGTCGCCGAAGACCGTGGCCAGGCAGGTGCGCAGACCGAAGCGGGACGCGGCCACCGCGAGGTTGGCGATGCCGCCGGGGCCGCAGCCCATGCCGGCCGTCCAGATCTCCTCGCCCGGTGTGGGCGGCTTCCCGAGCCCCGTGAGGACGAGGTCGTAGAAGAGCAGCCCGGTCAGCAGCACATCGGGCATGTCGTCGTCCACACGCCACCCTCTCGTCAAAACACGTCAATTTCGATGACGGGAATCGTGCGCTGTCACGCGAGATTGGTCAATACACGAGCAGAACCGAGCATGGAAATGATTGAAGATGACGAGTAGTGTTCGGCGCGTGCTGGCAGAACGACGACACCAACTCATCCTGCGGGCCCTGCGCTCGGGTGGCCCCGCGGCCGTGACCGATCTCTCCGAGCAACTGGGTGTGAGCCCCGCCACCGTCCGGCGTGACCTGCTGAAACTGGAGGAGGAGGGGCTGCTGACGCGGGTCCACGGCGGTGCCGTCGCCGACGAGGGCGACCAGCCCTTCGCCGAGGTCGCCGAGGTACGGGTCGCGGAGAAGGACGCCATAGCGGCGCGCGCGGCGGCCCTGGTCGCGGACGGCCAGTCGGTCCTGCTGGACATCGGCACCACCGCCTACCGGCTGGCCCGCCAGCTGCACGGCCGCCGGCTCACCGTCATCACCAGCAACCTGGTGGTCTACGAGGAACTCGCCGACGACGAGGGCATCGAGCTGGTGCTGCTCGGCGGCATGGTCCGCCGCGAGTACCGCTCCCTGGTCGGCTTCCTCACCGAGGACAACCTCCGCCAGCTGCACGCCGACTGGCTCTTCCTCGGCACCAGCGGGGTGCGCCCCGGCGGCCAGGTGATGGACACGACGGTCGTGGAGGTACCGGTCAAGCGCGCGATGATCAAGGCGAGCGACAAGGTGGTTCTCCTCGCCGATGCCGCCAAGTTCCCGGGCACGGGCATGGCGAGGGTCTGCGGTCCCGAGGACCTGGACATGGTGGTGACCAACGCGCCGGTGGACGCGGCGACGCGGGCCTCCCTGGAGGAAGCCCGCGTCGAGGTGGTACTGGCAGGAAAGGCTCAAGCTTGAATCCCCTCCCTCGCAGCCGAAGGAGATTCCTGGCTCACGCGGCTCAACCGCTCAGCAAGCGATCGAGTCCTACGCGATCAACACCAGCCGGGTTGAAACCAGCCCGGGTTCGTGGAACAAACGCAAGGAGACGGTGCGTGCTTGGTTCTCGCTACGCACTATGCAGATCTTATCCGTTCATGGGGGCGAAGATCCGCCAAAGTCGCGATTCCCCCTCTCTCGACGTGTTCCGTGAAGGCGCGCTCACTTCGTGGCCTGAGCGCGTCGGCATCCTTGGAGGAAGCCGGTGAAACTGACGATTCTGGGCGGCGGCGGATTCCGGGTGCCGCTCGTGTACGGCGCGCTCCTGACGGACCGCGGCGAGGGGCGGGTCACCGAGGTCGTGCTGCATGACCTCGACGACAGCCGGCTCTCCGCGGTCGCCCGGGTACTGGGCGAGCAGGCGGCCGGCGTCCCCGACGCCCCCACCGTGACCGCCACCACCGACCTCGACGAGGCCCTGCGCGGGGCCGACTTCGTCTTCTCCGCGATCCGGGTCGGCGGCCTGGAGGGCAGGGCCGACGACGAACGGGTGGCCCTCGCCGAGGGCGTCCTCGGCCAGGAGACGGTCGGGGCGGGCGGGATCGCCTACGGGCTGCGGACCGTCCCCGTCGCCGTCGACATCGCCCGCCGGGTGGCCCGTCTCGCCCCCGACGCCTGGGTCATCAACTTCACCAATCCCGCGGGCCTTGTCACCGAGGCCATGTCCCGCCACCTCGGCGACCGCGTCATCGGCATCTGTGACTCCCCGGTCGGCCTCGGCCGCCGTATCGCCCGGGTGCTCGGCGCCAACCCGCGCGAGGCCTGGATCGACTACGTCGGCCTCAACCACCTCGGCTGGGTGCGCGGTCTGCGCGTCGCCGGCCGGGACGAACTCCCGCGTCTGCTCGCCGACCCCGACCTGCTCGGCTCCTTCGAGGAGGGCAAGCTCTTCGGCGTCGACTGGCTCCAGTCCCTCGGCGCGATCCCCAACGAGTACCTGCACTACTACTACTTCAACCGCGAGGCCGTCCGCGCCTACCAGCAGGCCGAGAAGACCCGCGGCGCCTTCCTGCGCGACCAGCAGGCGCACTTCTACGAGGAGGTCCGGGACCCCGGTGCCAAGGCCCTGGCGGCCTGGGACCGCACCCGTGCCGAGCGCGAGGCGACCTACATGGCCGAGAACCGGGAGACCGCCGGCGCCGGCGAACGCGACGCCGACGACCTCTCCGGCGGCTACGAGAAGGTCGCCCTGGCGCTGATGCGGGCCATCGCCCGCGACGAGCGCACCACCCTGATCCTCAACGTCCGCAACCGGAGCACCCTGTCGGTGCTCGACGGCGAGGCCGTCATCGAGGTGCCCTGCCTGGTCGACGCCAACGGCGCCCACCCGGTAACCGTCGACCCGCTGCCCGACCACGCCACCGGCCTGGTCTGCTCGGTCAAGGCCGTCGAGCGCGAGGTGCTCGCCGCCGCCGAGTCCGGCTCCCGTACGACGGCCGTGAAGGCGTTCGCCCTGCACCCGCTGGTCGACTCGGTGAACGTGGCCCGTCGGCTGGTCGAGGGGTACACCGAGGTCCACCCCGGCCTCGCGTATCTTAAGTAACCAGCCGTCTGGAAAGCGCTTTCCATCCCTCTTCTGGAGACTTCCATGCACGACGAACGCCGCCGGATCGAGGAGCGCGTAGAGCGCCTCCACAACCAGCGCATCAAGCCCGCGATCTACGCGGCCGCCGTTCCCTTCGAGGTGTCCGCCTGGCAGGCCCCGGGGGAGCCGGTGCCCTTCGAGGAGGCGGCGGCCGCCCCGTACGAGCCGTTCGCGATGGACACCCCGTGGGGCCCGCCGTGGGGGACCACCTGGTTCCGGATGCGCGGTCAGGTGCCCGCCGAGTTCGCGGGCCGCCGCGTCGAGGCCGTCATCGACCTCGGCTTCGTGGGCGACTGGCCGGGCAACCAGGCCGAGGCCCTGGTCCATCTGACCGACGGGACCCCGCTGAAGGCGGTCAACCCGCTCAACCAGTACGTGGCGATCGCCAACCCGGCGGCGGGCGGCGAGGTGATCGACTACCTCGTCGAGGCCGCCTCCAACCCCGACATCCTGGCGAACGACTTCGCGGCGCCGACTCCGCTCGGCGACGTGCTGACGGCCGGCGACAAGCCGCTCTACACCTTCAAGCGTGCCGACATCGCCGTCCTCGACGAGGAGGTCTGGCACCTCGACCTGGACGTCCAGGTGCTGCGCGAGCTGATGCTGGAGCTGGGCGAGCACGACCCGCGCCGGCACGAGATCATGCACGCCCTCGACCACGCGATGGACCTGCTCGACCTGGACGACATCCCGGGGTCGGCCGGCGAGGTCCGGGCCGCCCTGAAGCCGGCGCTGTCCAAGCCCGCGCACGCGAGCGCCCACCGCATCTCCGGCGTCGGCCACGCGCACATCGACTCGGCCTGGCTGTGGCCGATCCGCGAGACCAAGCGCAAGACCTCCCGCACCTTCTCCAACGTCACCTCGCTCGCCGACGAGTACGAGGAGTTCGTCTTCGCCTGCTCGCAGGCGCAGCAGTACGAGTGGGTGCGCGACAACTACCCGCAGGTCTGGGCCCGGATCCAGGAATCGGTCAAGAAGGGCCAGTGGGCGCCGGTCGGCGGCATGTGGGTGGAGTCCGACGGCAACCTGCCCGGCGGCGAGGCGGTCGCCCGCCAGTTCATCCACGGCAAGCGGTTCTTCATGGAGCACTTCGGCGTCGAGACCAAGGGGGTGTGGCTGCCGGACTCGTTCGGCTACAACGCGGCCTACCCGCAGATCGCCAAGCTCGCCGGCAACGAGTGGTTCCTCACCCAGAAGATCTCCTGGAACCAGACCAACAAGTTCCCCCACCACACGTTCTGGTGGGAGGGCATCGACGGCACCCGCATCTTCACCCACTTCCCGCCCGTCGACACCTACAACGCCCGCTTCAGCGGCGAGGAGATGTCCCGCGCGGTCCGCAACTACGCCGAGAAGGGCGGCGCCACCCGCTCCCTGGCCCCCTTCGGCTGGGGCGACGGCGGTGGCGGCCCCACCCGCGAGATCATGGAGCGGGCGCGCCGCCTCAAGGACCTGGAGGGCTCCCCGAAGGTCGAGGTCGAGCACCCGGACGCCTTCTTCGCCAAGGCCCGCGCCGAGTACGAGGACGCCCCCGTCTGGGTCGGCGAGCTCTACCTGGAGCTGCACCGCGCCACCTACACCTCCCAGGCCCGCACCAAGCAGGGCAACCGGCGTAGCGAGCACAAGCTGCGCGAGGCGGAGCTGTGGGCCACCACGGCCGCGCTGCACGCGCCCGGCTACCGCTACCCGCACGACAAGCTCGACCGGCTGTGGAAGACGGTCCTGCTCCACCAGTTCCACGACATCCTGCCGGGCTCCTCGATCGCCTGGGTGCACCGCGAGGCGGAGGCCGAGTACGCCCGCGTGGCAAAGGAGCTGGAGGCGCTGACCGCCGAGGCGATCACCGCGCTGGGCGGCGGCCCGGCCCGGGTCTTCAACACCAGCCCCTACGACCGCGCGGAGGCCGTCCGCGACGGCGCGGGCACGCCGGTGTACGTGGAGGTGCCGGCGAGCGGCAGCGCGCCGCTGACGGGTGACATCGAGGCTCCGCAGCCGGTGACCGTCGCCGGCCGGGTGCTCGACAACGGCCTGGTGCGCGTGGAGATCGCTCAGGACGGCACACTGTCGTCCGTCTACGACCTCCGGGCGAACCGCGAGGTCCTCGCGGGCCAGGGCAACCTGCTCCGCCTGCACACCGACCTCCCCAACTACTGGGACGCCTGGGACGTCGACAAGCACTACAAGAACCGCTACACGGACCTGCTGGACCCTTCGGAGATCACGGTCGTCGACGAGGACCCGCTGCTCGGTGCCATCCGAGTCACCCGCGCCTTCGGCAACGGCTCGAAGATCACCCAGACGATCACCGTCCGCGCGGGCAGCCCCCGGATCGACTTCGAGACGGACATCGACTGGCACGAGGCAGAGAAGTTCCTCAAGGCCGGGTTCCCGGTGGACATCCGCGCCCCGCACTCCTCCGCGGAGATCCAGTTCGGTCATGTCCAGCGGCCCACGCACACCAACACCACCTGGGAGGCGGCCCGGTTCGAGGTCTCCGGCCACCGTTGGGTGCACCTCGCCGAGCCCGGCTACGGCGTCGCCGTCATCAACGACTCGACGTACGGCCACGACGTCTCCCGCACGGTCCGTGAGGACGGAGGTACGACCACCACGGTCCGTCTCTCCCTGGTCCGTGCCCCGCGCGTCCCGGACCCCGGCGCCGACCAGGGCCGTCACCGCTTCACCTACTCCCTCCTCCCCGGTGCGGGCATCGAGGACGCGGTCGCCGCGGGCTACGCCCTCAACCTTCCGCTCCGCGTGGCCGATTCGGCGGGCGAGCCGCAGCCGGTCGTCTCCGTCTCCGGCGAGGGTGTGACGATCGAGGCGGTCAAGCTCGCCGACGACGCGTCCGGCGATGTCGTGGTCCGGCTCTACGAGTCCCGGGGCGGTCGCGCCCAGGGCGTCCTGCGCACCGGCTTCCCGCTCGCGGGCGCCCAGGTGACCGATCTCCTGGAACGCCCCCTCGAGGACGCCTCCGCCGACGGCGACACCGTCTCCGTGGAGCTGCGCCCCTTCCAGATCCTCACCCTCCGGCTGCGGAGGGGCTGACCGCGTGGCCATGCAACCCTGGTTCACCGATGCCAAGTTGGGGATATTCGTGCACTGGGGCATCTACGCCGTCGACGGGGTCCAGGAGTCCTGGTCCTTCTACGACGACATCGTGCCGCACGAGCAGTACATGTCCCAGCTGGACCGCTTCACCGGCGCCCACTACGACCCTCGCGCGTGGGCGGACCTGTTCGCCCGCGCCGGCGCCCGGTACGCCGTACTGACGAGCCGCCACCATGACGGTGTCGCCCTGTGGGACACCGCGTACGGCGACCTCAACCTCGGCAAGGACTACCTCGGCCCCTACGCCGAGGCCCTGCGGGAGAAGGGCCTCAAGGTCGGCCTCTACTACTCCCACTCCGACTGGAACCACCCCGACTACGCCTCCACACGCAAGCCGGGCCGCCCGCCGGAGCTGGCGGACAACCGCTACTCCGAAGTCGCGGCCGAGCACGAGGACCTGGCCGCCTGGGAACGTTTCATCGCCTACCGGGACGGCCAGGCAACGGAGTTGGCCTCCCGCTTCAGGCCCGACCTGATGTGGTTCGACGGGGAGTGGGACCGCAGCGAGGAGCAGTGGCGGATCCCCGAACTGGCCGCGCTCGTCCGGTCGTACGTCCCGCATGTCGTCTTCAACGCGCGCATGCTCAGCGAGGGCGACTACGCGACGCCCGAGCAGGGTGCCCCCGTCGTGCCGCCGGACGGCCCCTGGGAACTGTGCCTGACGATCAACGACTCGTGGGGCTACCAGCACCACGACCACAACCACAAGTCGCTCGCCCAGCTGATCCGCTACTTCACCGAGACCATCGGGGGCGGCGGCAATCTGCTGCTCGACGTCGGCCCGATGGAGGACGGCACCATCCCGCAGCCACAGGTGGAGCGCCTCGAGGGGCTGGGGGAGTGGATCCGCAGGCACGCGGAGGCGGTGTACGGCACCGGTCGCGGCCTGCCGGCCGGGCACCACTACGGCCCCAGCACCCTCTCCGCCGACCGGCGCACCCTGTATCTCACCCTGTTCGACGCCCCGCGCGCCGGGATCGGCGTCCGGGGCCTGGCGACCGGAGTGCGCAGGGTGAGCGTGCTCGGCAGCGGGGCGGAGCTGGGCCACCGGGTGGTCGGCGGGCTGCACGAGGCGGTCGGCGTGCTGTGGATCGATCCGCCGACGGCGGCCGACCTCGACCCGTATGCCACCGTCCTCGCCGTCGAACTGGACGGGGAGCTGGAGCTGTACCGGGGTTCCGGCCGGTTCTGATCCGGTTTGAAGGCGAAAGTCGAGAATTCTCATATGAAGAATTAAGAGAACGGTAAGTTGGCTGGTCACGGCGGCTTTTCGGGCCGCCGTGAACCCTTTGGTTCGCCTCTTGGACATCTTGAGTTCGCCTGCCACCCCTGGGATGCGGAACGGCAGGGACGAGAGAAAGGCATCACCGTGCGAGACCCGCGAATGTCAGCGATCGCCAAGGGGCTCAAGCGCCGGGGACGGCTCATGGCGCAGGCGGTGAGTCCTCCGCGCAAGACCCTGGACGCGATCCCGACGCAGCGCGCCCTCGAGCCGCGGCCCTCCGACGGGTATGTGGCTCCGCTCGCCCCGCGCCTGGTGAAGTCCCCGGTCTTCGTCCTCTCCTCGGTGCGCTCCGGGTCCACGCTGCTGCGGGTCCTGCTGAACAGCCACAGCCGCATCCGCGCCCCGCACGAGATGCATCTGCGTACCGTCCACGTCCGTATGTCCAGGGAGTTCACCGCGGACGCCATGAAGGAGCTGGACCTCGACCGCGAGGAGCTGGAGCACGTCCTGTGGGACCGGGTGCTGCACCTGGAGCTCAGCCGCAGCGGCAAGGACGTCATCGTCGACAAGACTCCGCCGAACACCCTCATCTGGCCTCGGCTGCACCGATGTTGGCCCGATGCCCGGTTCGTCCTGCTGCTGCGCCACCCCGGCGCCGTCATCCAGTCCCTGACCAGCCGCCGTGCCGATCCCGACCACGAGGCGATCCGCGCCGAGGTCCTGAGCTACGCCGAGAAGCTCGAAGAGGCCCGCCAGAAGCTCACCGTCGCCCATGTGATCACGTACGAGGACCTCACCGCCGAACCGGAGCGGGTCACCCGCGACCTGTGCGCGTACCTCGGCGTCCCCTGGGAGAGCGGCATGCTCGACTACGGCAAGAAGGACCACGGCGCCTTCAAGCCGAAGCTCGGCGACTGGAGCCAGGAGATCAAGTCCGGCCGTATCCAGGCCGCCCGCAAGGCCGACCCCACCGCCGAACTCCCGCCCCGGCTCGCCGAGATAGCGAAGGCGTGGGGATACCCGGTCTAGGCACCCCCACGCCACCGCTGCCGATGCTCAGCCGGTGAAGCCGGCCGTGATCGAGGTGAACTGCCAGTTGTTCTGGCTGATCCCGGAGCAGTTGCTCACCACGCCACCGCCCGCGCAGCCGCGGTCCCGGTTGACCGACCAGAACGCGAGCCGGGCGATGTGGTGCGAGTTCGCCCAGTCACGGATCTGCGTCCAGATCGCCGGGGTCGTGGTCTCCTGCTGGTCCGACAGACCGTTCATGCCGGAGATCCCGATGTGCGCGTAGGCGGTCGCGTCGTCCCACCCGAACGTGGACTTCAGCTTGGCCTTCAGGCCCTCGGCCGCGGCCACGGTGTTGCCGTACATGTCGGCGCCGCCACCGAAGTCGAACGGCATGATCGTGAAGACGTCGATGCCGGCGCCGAGCGACTGCGCCTGCTCGACGAGCCGGTTGCCGTAGTACGTCGGCCCGGTGGTGGACGTCCCGAAGGTGACGATCGTCTTCAGGCCGGGGTTGTTGGCCTTGACCGTCTTCAGTGCGGTCAGGATCTTCGCCTGCACGGCCTCGTTCTCGAATTCGTCCGTGTTCTCGATGTCCATGTCGACGGCCTTGAGACCGTAGGCGTCGATCACCTTCTGGATCGCCCCGGCCAGCGCGCTCGCGGACGAGCAGTTGGCGCCGAGCTTGCTGCCCTGCCAGCCGCCGAACGACGGCACGATGTCACCGCCGGCCGCCCGGATCTGGTTGATCGCGCTCTGGTCGGCGCCGCCGGTCAGCGCCCGGCTGCCGTCCCAGGCCGGGGTGCAGCCGCCCGAGTCCAGCACGAAGGCCATCGTGAACCACTTGACGCCGGTGGCGCTCATCACCGTGGACGGGCTCGGGGGATCGCCCCAGCCCTCGTAAAGATAGGGCGCGGCCTGCTTGAACCCGGTCCCGCCGCCGCTGCCCGCGTCGGTCGTGACACTCACGGAGTTGGAGGCGGCCGAGACGTTCCCCGCCGCGTCACGGGCCTTCACGCTGAAGGTGTACGACGTGCTGGGCGAGAGCCCGCTCACCGTGGCGCTCGTCCCGGAGACGCTCAGCACCTGGCTCGACCCGCTGTAGATGTCGTACGCCGTCACCCCGACGTTGTCCGTCGCGGCCGACCAGGACAGCGATACGCTGGACGAGGTCTTGCCGGTGGAGGTGAGGCCACCGGGCGCGGTGGGCGCCTGGGTGTCGGAGCTGCCGCCGGGCCCGTCGAGGCTGATGTCGTCGGCGTAGTAGGTCCCCTGGGCGTACCAGCCATGGACATAGATCTGGGCGCTGGTCTGGGCGGCCCCGGTGGTGAAGGAGACGCTCAGCTGGCTGTACTGGGACGGCGAGGTCGTCCAGGTGGAGGCGCCGCCGGTCACCCCGAGATAGACGTACGAGCCGCGGACCCAGCCGCTGAGCGAGTACGTGGTGTTGGGCTGCACGGCGACGGTCTGTGTGCACTGGGCGTTGTCACTGGAACTCACGGCCCCCGCGAGGGCCTTGGACCCGCCGTGCACGGGGGAGGAGACGACCGAGCCCAGGTTCCCGGTGCAGGACCAGGGCGAGAGGCTCCCCGACTCGAAGCCGGGGTTGGAGAGGATGTTGGCCGCCTGCGCGGTACCGGGAAGCGCGATGGCCCCGGCGAGCGCGAGGGCGGCGGACCCGAGCAGTGCGAGTATCCGACGTCTGGAACGTCTGAGCGAGTTGGGCACGCGATCTCCCTGCAGGAATGGGGGTGTTCGGGAGTGCACGAAGGTGCAAAGGGGTGCGCAACCAAGTTGGTATGGACCAATCCGCCTGTCAAGGAGATGGGCGTGAATTGGTCCATACCGGTGAGCTGAAGCGCCCCGCCCGGGGCGCGGGGCTGTTTCGATGTGCGGCTCCGCCGCGTGGGCGCGACAAGCCACGGTGGCCCCGCAGTCGGCCGAGACCTAAAGCGGCAGCACCTCAGCCGCGGCTTCGGCCCCAACCTCCTCCACCGCTGCAGGCCTAGGCGCAGGCAACACCACCTCGTCGACCTCCTCCCGCCGTACAGGAAGCGAGGGCAACACAGGCCTCGGCCCCGACACCACCGCGTAGTCCTGCCCCAGGAACGGCGGCTCGATCACCCCGGGGTCCTCGCCCAGCGCCAACTGCACGGCCGCCCAAGGCGCGTTGACCCCGCAGAGTGACAGCTGGTGCAACCCTCCGGCGGGACGCGTGTTGACATCGAGCAGCACCGGCTCGTCGCCGTACATCCGGAACTGGATGTTGGACAGATAGTGCAGCCCGAAGCCCTCCGCAATCAGCCGGGCCGGCTCCAGCCACCGCTCGTCGAGGGTGAATCCGCGCCGCCGTCCCTTCTTCGTGCGGCCCACCGCCAGCCGGACCCGGTTGTCGGGCCCGGTGAGGCAGTCCACGGACACCTCCGGCTCCTCCAGGCGCGGCATCACCAGCCAGTCCACCGGCTGGTCGGCCCGTCGCACCGCGTCGAGGACCAGGTCGAGCTGGACGTAGGGCCCGGGGAACCCGTTGAGGTGAAAGAGCGAGAAGGGGGCGCGCGTGATCACCCGGAAGCCCACACCACCCGCACCGGCGGCGGGCTTGAAGCAGGCCTTGTGCCCGTCGGCCTCCAGTTCCTCGACCGCGGCGAGCAGTTCGTCGGCCGTGCGGACCCGCCACCACGGCGGCACCGGGACACCGACCGCGCCGACCGCCTCGTACGCGGTCGCCTTGTCCTCGAAGACGGCGGTCGCCTCCGGCGTCGGCGCCAGCAGGGCCGTACCGATCGCCTCGAAGTCGGCCCGGTGCGCGACGATCGCCGACTGGTGCAACCGGGGCACGAAGACATCGATGCCACGGCGCTGGCACTGGTCGAGCGCGTACTCGACGTAGCCGGCCGGGGAGAGGCCCTCCGGCTCCAGGTCGGCGGTGTCGGCGGCGGCCAGCACGGGGGAGTCGGCGTCACCGTGCGTCGCATGGATCTCGACCGCCCGGTCGCTGGGATTTCTCCGCAGCTGATCCATGAAGAACACGTTCTCCGCGTACGTGCGGTTGAGCCAGACGCGTACGCGAGAGAGCATGCAGGCCGCCTTTCGGGCTTTCGGGCAGGACTCGGCGGCCCGTGCCCGGGCAGGGTACTTGGAGGAACACCAAACCGCCCTGGGCGAAGGGGGGGTCGTGGCGGTGGTGTTGGGGGGATCATACGGCTTTCAAGGGGCCCCGCGTGCAACGCGAGTGTTACGGATTCACCGGGACTGTCCACGCGCGTTTTCCTGCACCGTCCACGTCGGTTTCCTTGACTGACGGCCGTCGGCCGGGCACCGCACGGCGACCGGTCGACGGCATGCCGGCGAATGACCGCGACAGGCCGACAGGGCCCTTGTTCCGTGGACCCGTCATGTGCTGAGGTGGGCGGTGACGACATGATCGGAAGGGGTACGGGGTGGAGTCCACGGCCGGTGCCGGGCAGTTGCTGGCCATCAGCGACCTGCACATCTCGTACCCGGAGAACCGCGAGCTCGTCGAGAAGATGCGCCCCGGGACGGATGACGACTGGCTGATCGTGGCCGGTGACGTCGCGGAGACCGTCGCCGACATCCGCTGGACGCTGGAGACCCTGGCCGGCCGCTTCAGCAAGGTGCTGTGGGCCCCCGGCAACCACGACCTGTGGACCCACCCCAAGGATCCGGTCACCCTGCGCGGCGTCGCCCGCTACGAGCACCTCGTCGACCTCTGCCGGGAACTCGGCGTGGTCAGCCCCGAGGACCCCTACCCGGTCTGGGAGGGCCCTGGCGGCCCCGTCGCCGTCGCACCGCTCTTCCTCCTTTACGACTACTCCTTCCTGCCGGCCGGCTGCGCCACCAAGGAGGAGGGCCTCGCGTACGCGCACGGCACCGGCATCGTCTGCAACGACGAGTACCTGCTGCACCCCGACCCCTACCCGACCCGCGAGGACTGGTGCCGGGCCCGGGTCGAGGCCACCGAGCGCCGGCTCGCCGAGCTGCCCGGGGAACTGCCGACCGTGCTGGCCGGCCACTACCCGCTGGACCGGCACCCCACGGACGTCCTGTGGTACCCCGAGTTCGCCATGTGGTGCGGCACCACCCTCACCGCCGACTGGCACCGCCGGTTCCGCGTCGACACCATGGTCTACGGGCATCTGCACATCCCCCGGACCACCTGGCACGAGGGCGTCCGCTTCGAAGAGGTCTCCGTGGGATACCCCCGCGAGTGGCGCAAGCGCTCCCGGCCCCCGGGCGAGCTGCGCCGTATTCTGCCGATGGAGGTCGGAACCGGTGATCGAGGAGCTGCTCCCGGACTCGGTGGTGGCCGTGGAGATGCTCGGTGACGAGGCGATCCGCGAAGCCCCCCTCTACCCCGAGGAGGCGGCGCTCGTCGCGCGTGCCGTGCCCAAGCGCCGCCGCGAGTTCTCCGCCGTGCGCGCCTGCGCCCGCCGTGCCATGGAGAAGCTCGGGGTCCCGCCGCAGCCCGTCGTGAGCGGCGAGCGCGGCGCACCGCGCTGGCCGGACGGGCTGGTCGGCAGCATGACCCACTGCGAGGGCTACTGTGCCGCCGCCCTGGTCCGCGCCACCGACCTGGCTTCCCTCGGTATCGACGCCGAACCGCACGCCCCGCTGCCCGAGGGCGTCGGTGAGTCCGTCCTGCTGCCCTCGGAGCGGGAGCGGCTCGGCCTGCTCGCGGCCGAGCGGCCCGACGTGCACTGGGACCGGCTGCTGTTCAGCGCCAAGGAGTCCGTCTACAAGGCGTGGTTCCCCCTGACCGGGAAGTGGCTGGACTTCATGGAGGCCGACATCGAGCTCGTCCCGGAGCCCGGTGAACGGCCGCACGGCACCCTGCACGCCCGCCTCCTCGTCCCCGGCCCGCAGCTCGGCGGCCAGCGGCTGCAGGTCTTCGAAGGCCGCTGGAGCGTGGGGCACGGCATGCTGACCTCGGCCGTGGTCGTGCCGCACCCCTGACCCCTCCGGGTGCGCCGTGGGCTCAGGTGGGTGGGCACCAGTCGTGCAGCAGCCGGAAGAACGCCTCCTCGTTGCCGGCGAGTCCCGCGCCGGCCAGCGCCTCCTCGGCTTCGGTGAGCACGGCCGGCGGGACCAGGAAGGGGCGCGCGGCGTCCGGCGGTCCGTCGAAGGCGGCGCGCACGGTGTGCAGCAGCCGCAGATAAGCCTGGACGGCGGTGCGCTCACGGTCGGTCAGTACGGCGGTGGGCATGGCTCGGCTCTCCCCGTCGGTCGTCACGGTCACGCGCCCGGACGGCGCGGCGGCACCGCGTGTGCGGTGCGCACCCACCAGCTTGCCGTCCGCCACTGACAACGCCTGCTCGCTACGCCCCGGTTCGCCCGCTCAGCCGACCCGGCACCGCATCGGGAATCTCCCTGAGGGAACGTCTCTTCGCCCGGCCCGCAGCGGAATCCGGCCGGCAGGGGCGTCCGGCCGGGCCGGTGCTCACTTCCCCGGACAGCCCAGCGAGGCCTCGATGCGCCCCGCCACGTCGTGCCGCCGCACCGGACCTCGCAGGGCGGAACCCGCCAGCCAGGTCCGGCACTTGCTGGCCAGCAGCAGTCCGAAGGTCTCCGCGTCCTGCTCCTCGGCCTGGTCGAAGCGGGTACGGGCGGCCACCCGCCGGACGGCGGCCTGGACCGCGGCCCGTGCCTTCGTCGATGAGCCGTGCCGTCACCGTGACCCCTTCGACGTCTTGGCCGTGGTGGTCGGCGTGCATGTGCCACAGCTCGTGACCGAGGATCACCAACTGGTGGTCGGGCGCGGTGCGTTCCTCGACCACGACCAGGTCGCGGTCGGCCAGGTCGAGCCACAGCCCGCTGGCGGTGCCGGGCGGGAAGGCGGCCGTACGGAACAGCACTGGACGGCCGCGGCGGCGGCTCATCGCGTCGCACAGCGCCCGGTACAGCTCCCGCGGCGCGTCGCGGCGGGCGCGGGCAGGGTCAGTTCCCCGACCAGCGCACCGCTCAGCCGGCGCATGTCCCTGCCGATGGCCGTGTTCTCCTGTTCCCCCTCAGCTCACGACTCGGGCCGCTTGACGCTCTCCAGGAGCATGTCCAGCCATTCCGCGACCTTGTCCCGGTGCTGGTCGGTGGGGAGCTGGGCGGCCCGCCAGGCGATCCCGCGCACCCCGTGGTCCTGGAGCAGCCGCTCCAGGGGGTCCGCCGCGGCCTCGGCCGCCGCCCGCTCACGGTCGGCCAGCTTCTGCAGCAGTTCCTGCTCGACACGCTGGAGGGCGCCGGCCAGGGCCTCGGGGTCCGCTGCGGTGAGGAACCCCGCGTGCACCCGGAAGAAGCGCTGGAGGGCGTCGCAGTGCTCCATGGTCGGCCGCCGGTCGCCGTTGAGCAGGGCGCCGGCCTGCTGCCGGGACATGCCCGCGCCGTCGGCGATCTCCTGCTGGGTGTGTTTGCGGCCGTTGGGCTTGAGCCGGGTGCGGCGCAGCAGGTCGAGGCGTTGCAGGAAGCGTTCCTGGACGTCGGGCTCGCCCGCGGCCCGGCCGCTGAGCAGGGCCTTGACCACGTGCTCGGGGACACCGCAGGCATAGGAGAGCCGCTCGACGTCGTAGACCTCGGCATACGCCACGCCGAGCCGGTCGGCGAGCGCGGTGACGCGGGAGACGACGGCCGGCAGCTGGGCGGTCGCCGTGGCGCCCGGATCCTCGTAGCCATCCGTCACCGACAGAACTCCTACGTCTCTCAGAGGAACCAGAGGTTTCGCACATGTGGTCGCCGTGGACTTCCCGTGCGTGAACTTCCCGGAGATTAGCGGGTGGTTCGAACTCGCATCCAGGTGTCGCCACAACTGTGGCCAATTTCGGCCGCCAACGGGCATGAAATGCCACGATAGTTGACATGCCTCTGAGTGGGGCAGCAGGATCACATCGCCGCGAGAAGGCCGCATAGGCAAGAGGGGTGACCTCCCGATGGCATATCAGGCAGGTGGGCGGCGGCCGGTGCCGCGGCCCGTCCCCGAGAGTCTTGAGGCCCAGGCATATCTCCAGGACTACGCGTTGCTGCTGGACGCGGTTCCCTTCCCGTCCCTGGTGGTGGACCACCGCTGGGACGTGGTGCTGGCCAACGGCGCGTTCGAGACACTTTTCGGGGGGGTCGCCCCGCATCCCACCGCCATGCCCGGGGACAACTTCCTCCGGTTCGTCCTCTTCCACCCGGACGCCGGCTCGGTGCTCGACGCGCACGAGTCGGGCTGGTGCCTGCCGATGCTGGCCCAGTTCAAGACCACCCTGGAGCGGTACGCCCACGACCACGAACTCCTGTCGATCCGCCGGGAGATCGCCCAGGACCCCATCATGGAGGCCGCCTTCCGCCACGGCCTGCCGCACTGGCTGCGTGCGGTCGGCGAGGAGGGCGCCCGGCTCGACGGTGCCGTCCGGCCGGTGCTGCACCCGGACCCGTTGGTGGGCGCCACCGAGTGCCGGGTAGTCGGCGAGACTCCCAGGACACTTCACGACATGGGCTACGCGCGTTACACCCTGGTGCTGCGCGTCGCCCCCCGCCCCGCCGCCGCCCCGCGCCGCTCCCGCCGGCCCGGCGGTCTGGGCGCCCACCTGACCGTGGTCCCCGCCCCCGACGCCTGACCCGGCACCGTCGGCGTTCAGGTCGCCGACGGCGCCGGGCCGGACGCCCGCACCGGCGCTGCCCGGGACGAGCGCACCGGCTTCTACCCGGGGCGCCCGTATCGGCTTCTGCCGAGGCGCCCGTATCGGCTTCTGCCGAGGCGCCCGCGTCGGTTTCTGCGGGGACGCCCGTATCGGTTCCTGCCGGGACGTCCGCACCGGCTCCTGCCGGGACGTCCGCGTCGGCTCCTGTCCCGGACGTCTCCATCGGCTCCACCGGGGATATCCCCCTCGGCTTCTGCCGGGGCGCCGGAATAGGCTCCTGCGGGGACGTCCCCTTCGGTTTCTGCCGGGGCGTCCGCATCGGTTTCTGCGGGGGCGTCCGCGTCGGGTTTCTGCGGGGGCGTCCGCTGCGGGGACGCCCGTATCGGTTCCTGCCGGGACGTCCGCACCGGCTCCCGCCGGGGCGTCCGCGTCGGCTCCTGTCCCGGACGTCTCCATCGGCTCCACCGGGGGATATCCCCATCGGCTTCTGCCGGGGCGCCCGTATCGGCTTCTGCGGGGATGTCCGCGTCGGCTCCTGCGGGGACGTCCCCATCGGCTTCTGCCGGGACGTCCGCACCCGCTTCTACCGGGGCGTCCGCGTCGGCTTCTGTCCCGGACGTCTCCATCGGCTCCACCCCGGACATCGCTGCCGTCACCTACCTCGGGCACCCCCCGCCTACCCGCCCCGGGCACCGTCACCGGTCCGGACGCGGGTTCTGTGTCAGGCCGCGGCCACCGCCAGGACGAGTGGCACGCCCCGGCAGGGCACCAGCCGCAGCGCGCCGAACGTGCCCGGTCGCCCGCTCTCCAGTACGGCAGCGAAGTCCGGCCCCTTGGTCAGCGAGCCGGCCAGATGCGCCGGGTCCGCCGACGCCGCCACCCGGCCGCGGGCGTTGACCAGCCGGGCGGGGCCGGGCAGCGCGCGCAGCAGGGGCAGCGCGGCCGCCTCGAAGTGCCGTAGGTACACGTCGGCGGCGGCCACGCCCAGGAAGCGGCCCGCCCGTTCCACCGGCGCGGACAGGGTGAGGCTGTACTCGTCCGAGCAGAGGTAGTCGACGTACGGGCCGGCCACCGCCCGCCGCCCGGTGTCCCGGGGCAGTGTGAACCAGTCCCAGTGCGTGTAGTCGGAGTAGGCCGACGTGCGCGGGTCGAGGTCGAGGAGCAGCGGCCGTACGTCCCCGTGGGCGTCGGTCTGCCACCACTCCAGCCAGGCCGGGACGTCGGCCAGCAGTCCGGGCGCGGCGACGAAACCTACACCGGAGACCAACTCCTGCCGGGCCAGGCGCAGATGGAGCCCGGGGCGCAGTGCGGCCAGGTCCGCGGTCACCGGCCTGCGGCCCTCGGCGGCCACCCGGGCCAGCAGCGCGGTGGTGTCGGCGCGGGTCTGCGCGACGGCGCCGAACACCGCCTCCAGGGCGCGGCCGACCCGCTCGGCCACATACTCCTCGGTGGTGTCCAGCGTCCTGGCCACGGGAGTGGAGGGGACGGTGCCGCGGCTCATGCTGCCCTCCGGCGGACGGGGGAGCGGGTGGCGGCGCGGCTACAGGGCAAGCCGCAGGGCGATGAGCCGTGCCGTCGAGTCCCGCACGCACCGCTCGGCCAGCTCCCTGGCCGATGCGTCCGCCCCATCCTGCACGGCCGAGATTACGGACCGGTGACGGTCCGCCACCTCTTCACGATATTCGTCGTCGCCGAGCACAAGGCACAGCAGCGCCCCGGTCTCCGTCTGGAGGGCGACCTGTTCCCGGGTGAGCCGGGCCGACTGGGCGGCGGCGGCCAGCTCCACATGGAAGCGGCCGTAGAGCCGGCACCGTCCCGACGCGCCCGGGGCCCTGCGCAACTCCTCGGTAGTCCGGAGGAGTTGGTCCAGGTCGTGGTCCTCCGTGCGCTGTGCGGCGAGCTGGGCGGCGGTGCCGGACAGGGCCGCCCAGTGGTCGCCGAGGTCGCGCAGTTCCTCGGGGCTCCAGCCGCGCAGCCGCTCCATGAGCCGCTCCTGGCCGGGCGTGTCCGGCAGCGACACGAAGCTGCCGCCGCCGCGGCCCCGGCGGGTGACGACCAGGCCCTGCTGGCGCAGTGCCATCAGCGCCTCCCGCAGGGTCACCGTGGACACCCCGAGCTGTCCGGCCAGCTCCGTCTCGCCGGGCAGTTGCTCCCCGTCGGCGAGCAGGCCGAGCTCGATGGCGTCGCCGATCCGGCGTACGACGGCGTTCACCCGGGCCCCGCTGTCCACCGGGGCGAAGACGGCCTTTCGGGCGCCGCCGTCCGTCTGCTGCTGTTTCACGGCCCACCACCCTGTGCGTTGACCCAAGCTTTACCTCAGAAGGGTCTTGAGCTTTGAACTATGACTTCATATCTTTCCGATCATCAAGTCCAACGCCAGAGAGCGCCAGAAAGGTTCCCGCCCATGGAGGCCAGCGCGATCCGGTTGCGGGATCTGCGGAAGTCGTTCGGCGACACCAGCGCCGTGGCAGGAGTCGACCTGGAGATCCGCGACGGCGAGTTCTTCTCGATGCTCGGCCCCTCCGGCTCCGGCAAGACCACCGTCCTGCGTCTGATCGCCGGCTTCGAGACCCCTACCTCGGGCGTGGTCGAACTCGCGGGGCAGGACGTCACCCGCCGGGCCCCCTTCGAACGTGACGTGCACACCGTCTTCCAGGATTACGCCCTGTTCCCGCACATGAACGTCGAGCAGAACGTCGCCTACTCCCTCAAGGTCCGCCGGATCCCCAAGGCCGAGCGCCTGGTCCGCGCCCGCAAGGCCC
Source organism: Streptomyces sp. NPDC096040 (assembly GCF_040303265.1). Classification (NCBI taxonomy): domain Bacteria; kingdom Bacillati; phylum Actinomycetota; class Actinomycetes; order Kitasatosporales; family Streptomycetaceae; genus Streptomyces; species Streptomyces sp. NPDC096040. The sequence goes on along the minus strand of NZ_JBEOTA010000012.1, from coordinate 119,063 downwards.
TCAACGAGGTCCGCCTCGACGGCTTCGGCGGCCGCCGCCCCGCCCAGCTCTCCGGCGGCCAGCGCCAGCGCGTCGCCCTCGCCCGCGCCCTCGTCGGACGACCCCGGGTCCTACTGCTCGACGAGCCCCTCGGCGCCCTCGACCTCAAGCTGCGCGAGCAGATGCAGCTCGAACTCAAGGCCCTGCAACGGGAAGTGGGCATCACCTTCGTCTTCGTCACCCACGACCAGGAGGAGGCCCTGACGATGAGCGACCGCGTCGCCGTCTTCCACCAGGGCCGTATCGAACAGGTCGGCACCCCCGCCGAGATCTACGAACGCCCCGCCACCGCCTTCGTCGCCTCCTTCGTCGGCACCTCCAACCTGCTCACCGGGGACACCGCCCGGCGCGTGCTCGGCGAGAGCGGCACCCACAGCATCCGGCCCGAGAAGATCCGGGTCCTCAAGGAGACCGCGGCCCCGGGCGAACCCGGCCACGCCGACACCGTCGGCACCGTCGCCGAGGTGGTCTACCTCGGCGACGCCACCCGCTTCCTGGTCGACCTGGACGGCGGCGGCCGGCTCACCGCGCTCCAGCAGAACCTCGACACCTCCGCCGAAGACGTCGCCGCCTACCGCGGCTCCCGCGTCCGGCTGCGGTGGCAGCGCCGGCACACCGTCCACGTTCCCGGCTGATCCGCCGTTCCTCACGTCTGGAGTACGTCGTGCGCCTCACCCGTCCCCTCACCGCGGCCGCCGCCGTAGCCCTGCTGCTGGCCGCCACCGCCTGCGGCTCCTCCGGCTCCGGCTCCTCCACCGGACTCAACCCGCCCGACCTCAAGCCCCTGGCCAAGCTCGGCAAGAGCGAGGGCGCCGTCAACCTGATCGCCTGGGCCGGCTATGTCGAGGACGGCTCCGACGACCCCAAGGTGGACTGGGTCACCGACTTCGAGAAGCAGACCGGCTGCCAGGTCCACTCCAAGGTCGCCGCCAGCTCCGACGAGATGGTCAAACTGATGAAGACCGGCGAGTACGACGCCGTCTCCGCCTCGGGCGACGCCTCCCTGCGCCTGATCGCCTCCGGCGACGCGGCCCCGGTCAACACCAAGCTCGTACCGAACTACAAGGACGTCTTCAGCGGCCTGAAGAACGGCGCCTGGAACTCGGTCAAGGGCCAGATGTACGGCATCCCGCACGGCCGTGGCGCCAACCTGCTGATGTACAACACCCAGAAGGTGACCCCCGCGCCCACCTCCTGGTCGGCCGTCTTCGACGACGCGGCGAAGTACAAGGGGCATGTCACCGCCTACGACTCGCCGATCTACATCGCCGACGCGGCCCTGTATCTCAAGGCCACCAGGCCCGAGCTGAAGATCAAGGACCCGTACGCCCTCGACCAGAAGCAGTTCGACGCGGCCGTCGCCCTGCTGAAGAAGCAGAACGCGGACATCGGCGAGTACTGGAGCGACTACCTCAAGGAGATCTCCGCCTTCAAGAGCGGCGACTCCGTGATCGGCACCAGCTGGCAGGTCATCGCCAACCTGGCCGCCGGCGAGGGCGCCAAGATCAAGGCCTTCGTGCCCAAGGAGGGGTCCACCGGCTGGTCCGACACCTGGATGGTCTCCGCCAAGGCCAAGCACCCCAATTGCGCCTACAAGTGGCTCGACTGGATCGTCTCCCCGAAGGTCAACGCCGAGGTCGCCGAGTACTTCGGCGAGGCCCCGGCCAACGCCAAGGGCTGCGCGCTGACCAGCGACAAGAACTTCTGCACGACCTATCACGCGGCCGACGAGAGCTACTGGAAGAACATCGCCTTCTGGAACACGCCCATCGAGCAGTGCCTCGACGGACGTACCGACGTCAAGTGCGTGCCGTACGCGAAGTGGGTGCAGGCCTGGACCGAGATCAAGGGCTGAGCCATGACCGTGCTCACCCGGACCGCGGGGGCGCTGCACCGGCGCCCCCGGCTCCGCCTCGCCCTGCTGCTGACCGCACCGCTGCTGTGGCTGGCCGTGCTCTACCTCGGGTCCCTGGCCGTGCTGTTCGTCTCCGCGTTCTGGACGACGGACTCCTTCACCTCCGAGGTGGTGAAGGTCTGGTCGACCGACAACTTCCACGAGCTGGTCACCACACCGGTGTTCCGGCAGGTGGTCCTGCGCAGCGTCGGCGTCGCCCTCGCGGTGACCGCCCTGTGCGCGGTGATCGCCTTCCCGGTCGCCTTCTACACCGCCCGGGTGGCCAGGCCGAGCCGACGCCCGCTTCTGGTGGTCGCCATCCTCACCCCGCTGTGGGCCAGTTACCTGGTCAAGGTGTACGCCTGGCGGCTGATCCTGTCCGAGGGCGGGCTCGCCGACTGGCTGCTGAAACCCCTCGGACTGAGCGGGCCCGGCTTCGGCCTGCCGGCCACCGTGCTCACCCTGACCTATCTGTGGCTGCCGTACATGATCCTGCCGATCCACACCGCCCTGGAGCAGCTGCCCGACAACCTGCTGGACGCGTCCGCGGACCTCGGCGGCCGCGCCGGGCGGACCTTCCGTTCCGTGGTCCTCCCGATGGTGCTGCCGTCGGTCGCCGCCGGGTCGGTGTTCACCTTCTCGCTCAGCCTCGGCGACTACATCACCGTGCAGATCGTCGGCGGCAAGACCCAGCTCATCGGCAACCTCGTCTACGCCAACATCGAACTCAACCTGCCCATGGCCGCAGCCCTCGCCACCGTCCCGGTCGTCGTCATCGTGCTGTACCTGCTCGCGATGCGCCGCACGGGCGCGCTGAGCAGCCTGTAGAGGAGCCCCCCGTGCAACTCTCCCGTTCCGCGCGGATCGCGGTGCGCGTCGCCGCCGGGTTCGGCTTCTCGGTGATCTACGTGCCGTTGCTGCTGGTCCTCGTCAACTCCCTGAACCCCGACCGCAGCGCGAGCTGGCCGCCGCCCGGCCTGACCACCCGCTGGTGGTCGGCGGCCTGGCGCAGCTCCGGTGCCCGGGACGCCCTGTGGACCTCGGTGAAGGCGGGGCTCGGGGCCACCGCGATCGCGCTGGTGCTCGGCACGCTGATCGCCTTCGCGGTCGCTCGTTACCGCTTCTTCGGCCGGGACGCCCTCTCGTTCGTGGTCGTCCTGCCGATCGCCCTGCCCGGTATCGTCACCGGCATCGCCCTCAACTCGGCCTTCAGCACGGTCCTTCAGCCGCTCGGCGTCGGACTCGGCCTGTTCACCGTGGTCGTCGGACACGCCACCTTCTGTGTCGTGATCGTCTTCAACAACGTCGTCGCCCGGCTGCGCCGCACCTCCGGCACCTACGAGGAGGCGGCGGCCGACCTGGGAGCCGACACCTTCCGCACGTTCGCCGACATCACCTTCCCGCTGGTGCGCTCGGCGCTGCTCGCGGGCGCACTGCTCGCCTTCGCGCTCTCCTTCGACGAGATCGTGGTCACCACCTTCACCGCGGGACCGGGCGTCCAGACCCTGCCGCTGTGGATCTACGACAACATGACCCGCCCCCAGCAGGCACCGGTGGTGAACGTGGTGGCGGCCGTGCTCGTGCTGCTGTCAGTGGTCCCGATCTACGTCGCCCAGCGGCTGTCGGCGGACACAGCGACGGGCAGCCGCGTCTGACCCCGGCTCCTCCGGCTTACGCAAACAGCTTGCGTAACTTGCGCTAGTCTTGCGACCATGACGCGACGACTTGCGGAAGTGGCCAAGAAGGTCGGGGTCAGCGAGGCCACGGTCAGCCGGGTACTCAACGGCAAGCCCGGGGTCTCCGAGGCTACCCGGCAGGCGGTGCTCTCGGCCCTCGACGTCCTCGGCTACGAGCGCCCCACCCAACTGCGCGGCGAACGCGCCCGGCTCGTCGGTCTGGTCCTGCCCGAACTGCAGAACCCCATCTTCCCGGCGTTCGCCGAGGTCATCGGCGGCGCGCTCGCACAGCTCGGGCTCACCCCGGTGTTGTGCACCCAGACCAAGGGCGGGGTCTCCGAGGCGGACTACGTGGAGCTGCTGCTGCAACAGCAGGTCTCCGGGGTGGTCTTCGCCGGCGGGCTCTACGCCCAGGCGGACGCGCCGCACGACCACTACCGGCTGCTCGCCGACCGCAACATCCCGGTGGTGCTGGTCAACGCGGCCATCGAGCACCTCGGCTTCCCGGGCGTGTCCTGCGACGACGCGGTGGCGGTGGAGCAGGCCTGGCGGCACCTCGCCTCCCTCGGCCATGAGCGCATCGGGCTCGTCCTCGGCCCCGGCGACCACGTCCCGTCCGCCCGGAAGCTCGCCGCGGCGCGGGCGATCGGCGACGTCCCCGACGACTTCGTGGCCCGCGCGATCTTCTCCATCGAGGGCGGCCACGCCGCCGCGTCCCGGCTGATCGACCGGGGCGTCACCGGCATCATCTGCGCCAGCGACCCCCTTGCGCTCGGCGCCATCCGCGCCGCCCGCCGCAAGGGGTACGAGGTCCCCTCCCGTATCTCCGTCGTCGGCTACGACGACTCGGCCTTCATGAACTGCACCGAACCCCCGCTGACCACCGTCCGCCAGCCCATCGAGGCCATGGGCCGCGCGGCCGTCGAGCTGCTGAACGTGCAGATCGGCGGCACCGCCGTACCGCCGGAGGAGCTGCTGTTCGAGCCGGAGCTGGTGGTCCGCGGCTCCACGGCGCAAGCGCCCAAGGTTTGAGATCCAGCAGATCCAAGCTGCTGTCAACTAATTACAGATTCTGCGCGACATCTTGCGGACACCTGTCACCGGTGCTTGAGTGTGCGGCGCCCACCGGTCCCGGTGCGGCGCCCACTGCTCCTGTTCTGGGGGGTCCACCGATGTCCAGCACCGGGTTCCGCCGTGCTCTCGTCGCGATAGGTGTCTGTTCGTCCCTAGCGCTCTCGGCCTCGGCATGCGGGTCGAGTGACGACGGCGCGGGAAGCGGCAAGACGCGTATCACCGTCAACTGCGAGCCGCCGAAGAGCGCCAAGGTCGACCGCACGTTCTTCGATCAGGACATCGCCGATTTCGAGAAGAAGAACCCGGACATCGACGTCGTCGCGCACGACGCGTTCCCCTGCCAGGACCCGAAGACCTTCGACGCCAAGCTGGCCGGCGGCCAGATGGAGGACGTCTTCTACACGTACTTCACCGACGCCAAGCACGTCGTGAACATCAACCAGGCGGCCGACCTCACGCCGTACCTCAAGGACCTGAAGAGCTACGACACCATCCAGAAGCAGCTGCGGGACATCTACACCGTGGGCGGGAAGGTCTACGGCATCCCGCGGACCGGATACAGCATGGGGCTGATCTACAACCGCGCGCTCTTCCAGAAGGCCGGTCTCGACCCCGACAAGCCGCCGACGACCTGGGAAGAGGTCCGCGCCGACGCCAAGAAGATCGCCGCTCTCGGCAACGGGACCGTCGGATACGCCGACTACAGCGCCCAGAACCAGGGCGGCTGGCACTTCACCGCCGAGCTGTACTCCCAGGGCGGCGACGTCGTCTCCGCCGACGGCAAGACGGCGACCGTCGACACTCCCCAGGGCCACGCCGTCCTGCAGAACCTGCACGACATGCGCTGGACCGACAACTCGATGGGCAGCAAGCAGCTGCTGATCATCAACGACGTCCAGCAGATGATGGGTTCGGGCAAGCTCGGCATGTACCTCTCCGCCCCGGACAACATCCCGATCCTGGTCAAGGAGAAGGGCGGCAACTACAAGGACCTCGCCCTCGGCCCGATGCCCGGCGGCCAGGGCACCCTCATCGGCGGCGACGGCTACATGTTCAACAAGAAGGACACCCCGGAGCAGATTCGCGCCGGCCTCAAGTGGCTCGACTCCATGTTCCTCACCCCGGGTGACGGCTTCCTCGGCGACTACGCCCGCGCCAAGAAGAACAACGCACCCGTGGGCCTGCCCGAGCCGCGCCTGTTCACCGGCGCCGCCGACGCCAAGGACCAGCAGGTCAAGAAGGCCAACGCCAACGTCCCGGTGGAGAACTACCAGGCCTTCCTGGAGGGCAACCACTCCCTCCAGATGAAGATCGAGCCGCCCGACGCCCAGCAGATCTACTCCGTCCTCGACGGCACCGTCTCCGCCGTCCTCACCAAGAAGGACGCCGACATCGACCAGCTCCTCAAGGACGCCAACGAGAAGATCGACGGCATCCTGGCCCGGAGCTGACCCACGATGACGAAGACGGCCGCACGACGACCCGCCTCGGCCGCGGTCGCCGTACGACAGCTCCCGGCGCCGTCCCCGGCAGGGGACCGGAGGCGGCGCCGGTTCCTCGACCAGGCCCGTGCCTACGGCTTCCTGCTCGGCGGACTGATCTGCTTCGCCCTGTTCTCCTGGTATCCGGCGATCCGGGCGGTCGTGATCGCCTTCCAGAAGTACACGCCGGGCTCGCCCCCGGAATGGGTCGGCACCGCCAACTTCACCCGGGTCCTGCACGACCCCGAGTTCTCGGCGGCCTGGCGCAACACCCTCACCTTCACGCTGCTGGCGCTGCTGATCGGCTTCGCGATCCCGTTCGTCCTCGCCCTGGTCCTCAACGAACTACGGCACGCGAAGGCGTTCTTCCGCGTCGTGGTCTACCTCCCGGTGATGATCCCGCCGGTGGTCAGCGCCCTGCTGTGGAAGTGGTTCTACGACCCCGGTGCCGGCCTCGCCAACGAGACGCTGCGCTTCCTGCACCTGCCCACCTCGAACTGGTCGAACGGCGCCGACACCGCGCTCGTCTCCCTGGTGATCGTGGCCACGTGGGCCAACATGGGCGGCACCGTCCTGATCTACCTGGCCGCCCTCCAGTCCATCCCCGGCGAGCTCTACGAGGCCGCCGAACTCGACGGCGCCAACCTCCTCCAGCGCATCCGGCATGTGACGATCCCTCAGACGAGGTTCGTCATTCTCATGCTGATGCTCCTTCAGATCATCGCCACCATGCAGGTCTTCACCGAACCGTTCGTCATCACGGGGGGCGGCCCGGAGAACGCAACGGTCACCGTGCTCTACCTCATCTACAAGTACGCCTTCCTCTACAACGACTTCGGCGGCGCCTGCGCCCTCAGCGTCATGCTCCTGGTGCTGCTCGGTGTCTTCTCCGCCGTCTATCTGCGGCTGACCCGCTCCGGGGAGGACGGATGAGCAGCGCCACCCGAACCCTGATCTCACCGGCGACCCTGGCCCGCCCGCGCGGGAAGGCGATCTACTGGACCGTCTTCACCGGTGTCGTCCTGCTCTTCGCGCTCGCCTTCCTGTTCCCCGTGTACTGGATGGTGACCGGCGCGATGAAGTCCCCGGACGAGGTCGCCCAGACCCCGCCCACCCTGATTCCCCACCACTGGCACCTGACCGGGTACACCGACGCCTGGGACCTGATGCAGCTGCCCCAGCACCTGTGGAACACGGTGGTGCAGGCGGCCGGCGCCTGGGCCTTCCAGCTGGTGTTCTGCACGGCCGCGGCCTACGCCCTGTCCAAGCTCAAGCCGGCCTTCGGCAAGGTGATCCTCGGCGGGATCCTGGCCACGCTGATGGTCCCGGCCCAGGCCCTGGTCGTACCCAAGTACCTGACCGTCGCCGACCTGCCCTTCATCCACACCAGCCTGCTCAACGACCCGCTCGGCATCTGGCTCCCGGCCGTCGCCAACGCCTTCAACCTCTATCTCCTCAAGCGGTTCTTCGACCAGCTGCCCCGTGACGTCCTGGAAGCCGCCGAGATCGACGGCGCCGGAAAGCTGCGCATCCTGTGGTCGGTCGTCCTGCCCATGTCCCGCCCGGTGCTCGGGGTGGTGTCGATCTTCGCCCTGGTCGCGGTGTGGCAGGACTTCCTGTGGCCGCTGATGGTCTTCTCGGACACCGACAAGCAGCCCATCAGCGTGGCCCTGGTCCAGCTGTCGCAGAACATCCAGCTCACCGTGCTCATCGCCGCGATGGTGATCGCCAGCATCCCGATGGTCGCGCTGTTCCTCGTCTTCCAGCGGCACATCATCGCCGGAATCAGCGCGGGCAGCACCAAGGGCTGACGCCCTTCCTCCGACGACAGAAAGGCACGCACGTGGGACAGCCCAGCCATGCCCCGAAGGACCACGACTGGTGGCGTTCCGCCGTCATCTACCAGGTGTACGTCCGCAGCTTCGCCGACGGCGACGGCGACGGCACCGGCGACCTCGCGGGCGTCCGCGCCAAGCTGCCGTACCTCGCCGAACTGGGCGTGGACGCCCTCTGGTTCAACCCCTGGTACCTGTCACCGCTGAAGGACGGCGGCTACGACGTCGCCGACTACCGGGCCATCGACCCGGCCTTCGGCACCCTCGCCGAGGCCGAGAAACTCATCGCCGAGGCGGGGGAGCTGGGCATGCGGACGATCGTCGACATCGTCCCCAACCATGTCTCGGACCAACACCCCTGGTTCCAGGCGGCCTTGGCGGCAGGTCCCGGCAGTCCCGAGCGCGAGCTGTTCCACTTCCGCCCAGGGCGTGGCGCGAACGGCGAACTCCCGCCCAACGACTGGCCCTCCCAGTTCGTCGGCTCCACCGAACCGGTGTGGACACGGCTGCCGGACGGCGACTGGTACCTGCACCTGTTCACCCCCGAACAACCCGACCTCAACTGGGCCCATCCGGCCGTCCGCCAGGAGCACGAGGACATCCTGCGGTTCTGGTTCGAGCGGGGCGTCGCCGGCGTGCGCATCGACTCCGCCGCCCTGCTCGCCAAGGACCCGGACCTGCCCGACCTGGCCACGAACCCGCAGCCGCACCCCTTCGTCGACCTCGACGACCTGCATGACATCTACCGCTCGTGGCGGGCGGTCGCCGACGACTACGACGGTGTCTTCGTCGGCGAGGTCTGGCTCCCCGACGCCGAACGCTTCGCCCGCTACCTGCGAACCGACGAACTCCACACCGCTTTCAACTTCTCCTTCCTGTCCTGCCCCTGGGACGCGGACCGGCTGCGGACGTCGATCGACACCACCCTCGCCGAGCACGCCCCGGTAGGCGCGCCCGCCACCTGGGTGCTGTGCAACCACGACGTGACCCGCACGGTCACCCGCTACGGCCGCGAGGACACCGCCTTCGACTTCGCGACCAAGGCCTTCGGCACACCGTCGGACCTGGAGCTGGGCACCCGCCGGGCCCACGCCGCCGCGCTGCTGTCCCTGGCGCTGCCCGGTGCGGTGTATGTGTACCAGGGGGAGGAGCTGGGGCTGCCGGAGGCCGAGATCCCGGCGGACCGCATACAGGATCCGATGTACTTCCGGTCCGGCGGCACCGATCCCGGCCGGGACGGCTGCCGGGTGCCGATGCCCTGGGTCGCCACCCTGCCGTACGCGGGGTTCGGTTCGCGCGAGGAGCCGTGGCTGCCGCAGCCGGCCGGCTGGGCCTCGTACGCGGCCGACCGGCAGCAGGATGACGTGGACTCCATGCTCAGCCTCTACCGCCGGGCCATCGCCGCCCGCCCCGTCTTCGGTGCCGGCCCGCTGACCTGGCTGCCCGCCCCCGAGGGAGTCCTCGCCTTCACCCGCGCCGAGGGCGTGACCTGCGTGGTCAACCTCGCCCCCGCCCCCGCGGAACTCCCCCGTCACGCCCAACTCCTGCTCACCAGCGGTCCGTTGGACGACGAAGGCCGACTGCCGCAGGACACGGCGGCCTGGCTGACGACCTGAGCCGCCGGCACCGCTCGCGCTATCCCCGTCACCCCCACACCGAAGGGATCAGCACATGCAGAGCACCACAGCCAGATGTGTCAGAAGCATGCCGGCCGCGGCGGCCGCTGTCGCGCTCGCCGCCGGCATGCTCGTCGCCATCGCGCCCGCCGCCCACGCGGCCGTGGGCGCGAGCCTGCCCTTCACCTCGGTCGAGGCGGAGGCGGCGACCACCACCGGCACCAGGATCGGCCCGGACTACACCCAGGGCACCCTCGCCTCCGAGGCCTCCGGCCGCCAGGCCGTGCGCCTCACCTCGGGACAGCGGGTCGAGTTCACCGCACCCCAGGCGTCCAACGCCGTGAACGTCTCCTACAGCGTCTCCGACGGCCAGTCAGGCACGCTCAACGTGTACGTCAACGGGGTCAAGCTGGCGAAGACGCTGACCGTCACCTCGAAGTACTCCTACGTCGACACCGGCTGGATCGCCGGCGCCAAGCAGCACCACTTCTTCGACAACGCCCGGCTGCTGCTCGGCCAGAACGTCCAGGCCGGTGACAAGGTCGCCTTCGAGTCCACCGGCACCCAGGTCACCGTCGACGTGGCCGACTTCCAGCAGGTGGCCGGGGCCGCCGCACAGCCCGCCGGGTCGGTCTCCGTCACCTCCAAGGGGGCGGACCCCAGCGGCAACGGCGACTCCACCCAGGCCTTCCGGGACGCCATCGCCGCCGCACAGGGCGGGACGGTGTGGATCCCGCCGGGCGACTACAGGCTGACGTCGTCCCTGAGCGGAGTACAGAACGTCACCCTCCAGGGTGCCGGCAACTGGTACTCGGTCGTGCACACCTCACGGTTCATCGACCAGTCCAGTTCCTCCGGGAACGTCCACATCAAGGACTTCGCGGTGATCGGCGAGGTCACCGAACGCGTCGACTCCAACCCGGACAACTTCGTCAACGGGTCACTGGGTCCGAACAGTTCGGTGTCCGGGATGTGGATCCAGCACCTCAAGTGCGGTTTCTGGCTGATGGGCAACAACGACAACCTGGTCGTCGAGAACAACCGCATCCTCGACACCACCGCCGACGGACTCAACCTCAACGGCACCGCCCACGGCGTGATCGTCCGCAACAACTTCCTGCGCAACCAGGGCGACGACTCCCTCGCCATGTGGTCGCTGTACTCGCCGGACAGCAACTCCAGCTTCGAGAACAACACCATCTCGCAGCCGAACCTGGCCAACGGCATCGCGATCTACGGCGGTACCGACATCGCCGTCCGGAACAACCTGATCTCCGACACCAACGCGCTGGGCAGCGGTATCGCCATCTCCAACCAGAAGTTCGCGGATCCCTTCTCCCCGCTCGCCGGCACCATCACGGTCGACGGCAACACGCTCGTCCGTGCGGGCGCGATCAACCCCAACTGGAACCATCCGATGGGCGCGCTGCGCGTCGACTCCTACGACAGCGCCATCAACGCCACCGTCAACATCACCAACACCACGATCACCGACAGCCCGTACAGCGCCTTCGAGTTCGTCTCCGGCGGCGGCCAGGGATACGCGGTCAGGAACGTCAACGTCACCGGCGCGACCGTGCGGAACACCGGGACGGTCGTGGTCCAGGCCGAGGCGCAGGGCTCCGCGACCTTCCGTAATGTCACCGCCACCGGCGTCGGCGCTGCCGGTATCTACAACTGCCCCTACCCGGCGAGCTCCGGCTCCTTCGCGCTCACCGACGGCGGCGGCAACTCCGGCTGGTCCAGCACCTGGTCGGACTGCTCCACCTGGCCGCAGCCCGGGCAGAGCAACCCTGCCCCGGACCCGGGCCGGAACCTCGCCAAGGGCCGCCCGGCGACCGCCACCGGCTCGCAGGACGTCTACACCCCCGGCAAGGCGGTCGACGGCGACGCCAGCAGCTACTGGGAGTCCACCAACAACGCCTTCCCGCAGTCGCTGACCATCGACCTCGGCTCCTCCTACGCGGCCCGCCGACTGGTGCTGAAGCTGCCCCCGTCCTCGGCCTGGGGCGCGCGCACCCAGACCGTCACCGTGCTGGGCAGCACCGACGGCTCGAACTACTCGACCGTGGTGGGTTCCACCGGCTACCGCTTCGACCCGGCCACCGGCAACACCGTAACCGTCGCCCTGCCCGGCAGCACCAACCTGCGCTATCTGCGGCTGACCGTCACCGCCAACAGCGGCTGGCCGGCCGCGCAGTTCAGTGAGGTGGAGGCGTATCTGACGTCGTGACCTCCGCCGCCGGGGGAGCCCCGCGTTTCGCCGCCTGGATCTGCTCGTACACATGGGTGCGCGGTTCGGCGAAGCGTGGGGCGACCCGGGTGTGCAACTGGTCGCGCCGGTCCGGCAGATCGGCCTTCAGCTGTTCCTGGACGACGGTCGGGGAGGCGGAGAGGACGATCATCCGCTGGCCCAGGTAGACTGCCTCGTCGATGTCGTGGGTGACGAACAGGATCGTGATCCCGCGCTCCCGCCACAGCCCCCGGACCAGATCCTCCAGATCGACCTGCGGTTCGTAGGCGAGGGCCCGAGCGATCGCGACTCGCTGCTGCATACCGACCGAGAGCTGCCACGGACAGGCGCCGGCGGCGCCCGCCAGGCCGACCGAGCGCAGCGCGTCCAAAACCAGTTCCTTCCACCGCTCGCGCGTCAACCGCTTCTGCCTCAGCGGGAGTTCGAACGTTCTCGGCCACCCGCATCCAGGGGAACAGGCTGCGGCCGTACTCCTGGAAGACGAACGCCATCCCGGGCGGTGATACTCGCCCATGCAATTGATACGTCGTCAGGGGTATTCCCTGCCCGAAGACGACGTGGAAGACGGCGTCAGAACACTCGCCGCTCCGGTGCGGGACCGGAGCGGCCAGGTGGTGGCCGGAGTGACCCTGGCGGTGCACTCCGGCCAGGATGTCCGTCACCGCGGTCCGCCGCGACCTGCTGGCGCCTCTGCTGGCGGCGGTGGCGGGGATCGAGGTGGACCTGCGGATCACAGATCGAGCACCAGGCGCTCCCCTCGGCACCGCGACACACAGATGAGCATGGTCTCCCCGGCCGCCCGCTCCTCCTCGCTGAGCACCGAGTCCCGGTGGTCCGGGGTGCCTTCGAGGACGTCGGTCTCACAGGTGCCGCAGGTGCCCTCCGCGCAGGAGTAGAGCACCTCGACCCCGGCGGCCCGGACGGTGTCGAGCACCGAGACGCCCGGTGCGACGGTGAGGGTACGACCGCTCTGCGCGAGGACGACCTCGAACTGCCCGTCCTCGGCCGCCTGTCGGGCCTTCGGCTGGAACCGCTCCACTCGCAGCACGCCCGCAGGGCAGCGCTCCTCCACCGCGTCCAGCAGTGGCCCCGGACCGCAGCAGTACACGAGGGTGCCGTCCGGAACGTCGTCCAGCACAGGGCCGAGGTCCAGCAGCCCGCTCTCGTCCTGCGGGGCGACGGTGACCCGCTCCCCGCCGTACCGCGCCAACTCGCCGGTGAACGCCATGGACCGCCGGGTGCGCCCGCCATACAACAGCGTCCACTCGGCGCCCGCGGCCTCGGCGGCGGCCAGCATCGGCAGGATCGGGGTGATACCGATGCCACCCGCGACGAACCGGTAGCGGGGGGCCGGCTCCAGGCGGAAGTGGTTGCGCGGTCCACGCACCCGTACCTTGTCGCCGACGCCCAACCGCTCGTGGACGTAGGCGGATCCGCCCCGCCCGTCGGGTTCCCGCAGAACGGCTATGCGCCAGCCAAAACGGTCCCCGGGATCCCCGCACAGCGAGAACTGCCGCTCCAGCTCCGGTCCGAGCACGACGTCGACATGCGCCCCCGGCTCCCAGCCCGGAAGGTCCTCGCCGAGGGGATGCCGAAGAGTGAGGGAGACGACACCGTCAGCCGCCAGCACCTTTTCACGGACGGACAGTTCGGCTTCGTACAGGCTCATGTGGTGCGCTCCGGGGGCTGGTGTCCCTCGGGGTGTCCGAGCATCCACTCCCACATCTCGACCGGGTCCTGCGCGGTGTGCTCGGCTCCGCAGTGACAGGTACCGTGCAGCACGTCGGTGCCCGGCAGCCAGTCGATGCGGTAGATCTCCCCGGTCGGTGTGCTCACAGGACCTTCTCCACGGGCTTGTCGCCCTCCTCGACCAGCCGGGCGAGGATACGGCGGGCGGCGAGGCCGCCGGTGTCGATGTTGATGCTCAGCTCCTGGTAGCCGGCACGCTCCGAGCCGAGCGTCCGCTGAAGGAGGTTGAGGGCGTCCACGTCCTGCATGACCACCGTGTGGTTGTTGCCCCGCAGGAAGTCGGTGACCTCGGGGTCGTCCGTCGCCCAGTCCCGGGAGACCATCCAGAAGTCGTACACCTTGCCGTCCGAGGACGGGGTGATCGCGTAGGTGATCTCGGTGTGGAAGCCGTTCGGATCGCTGCCGTCTGCCTCCGGCAGCACGCCGACCGGCGCGATCCTGCTGTGCAGCAGATACAGACAGGGCGCGTGGTACTCGATGTCCTGCCAGCGGGTGATCCGCCCCTCGATCCCGGTCGAACGGGCGTAGAACGGCGGGCACTCGGCGTCGTCCATGTGCCGGCTGACCCGCACGATCCCGGCGCCCTCGTCGACCTCGGTGGTGATCGGCGTCTCGGCGACCTCCGGGGTGCCTATGTAGCCGCCGTGCAGATAGGTCTCGTGGGAGAGGTCGAGGAGGTTGTCGACGAGGAGACCGTAGTCGGCGTCGATGGGCTCCATGCCCCGTGCGGTCGTCCAGCCGGGGGAGTCGAGGTGCCGGGCGCGCGGGATGGCGTCCGCGTCCGCCAGCCCGGGGTCGCCGATCCACACCCACACCAGGGAGTCCTGCTCGACCACCGGGTGGGAGGCGACCCGGGCGGTGCGGGGGATGCGTTTCTGCCCCGGCACATACACGCACGCGCCGGTCCGGTCGTAGGTGAACCCGTGGTACCCGCACACGATCCGGTCACCGTCGAGTCCGCTCTCCGACAGCGGGTAACGGCGGTGCACACAGCGGTCGCTGAGGGCGACCGGGCTGCCGTCCTCCTCGGCGCGGTAGAAGACGAGCGGTTCCCCGAGAACCGTCCGCCCGAGCAACTCCCGCCCGACCTCCTGACTGTAGGCGGCGACGTACCACTGGTTCCTGGCGAAACTCGTCGTGTGCGGCATGGCTGCGGCTCCCGTCGTTGGGTGATGGCGACATCGTCCGGAAGGGCGTCGCGGCGCCGCAATACCTCTTCCGCCTCACGGAAGGTTTGACATAAAAGGCCTGTTCAGAGGCCTGATCTGAATACGCCTCGGTGCTCGACCTCAGTGAAGGGTGCCGCGATGTCTTCCGTTCTTCGCCTGCGGCTCGTGTCGCCGCAGCTTCGATGATTTGCAACGAATGACCGGTCTAGCTCTGGTCGTTGTCGTGACGGGAGGAGGTCGGGGTCGAATCCGGGTCGAATTCGCCTTCTTTTCGCTCTTCCGGTGAGTCGTTGCAGGTCAACGGCATGATCAGACTTCATGACGCTGGGCCGTGTGAGCGGCTGCCGAACGCGAGGGTCGAGGGGCGGTCACCGGCAGGTTCTTGGTCTGCTGGTGGTACAGGTCTGACACGCTGCTGACCACGGGAATGGTCCGGATCTTGGCTGCCCGGTCAGTGGGCAGGAGCAAAGCGGAGCGCTGCATGGGTTCGGAGTGGGCTTTGCCGTCTGTGGGAAAGCATGGCGAGTCGACAGCGCGCCGTCAGCGGTGGTACGGGCAGGGGTCGACAAGGCGACGGGCCAGCGGCTCATGGACGGCCGGATCCACCCGGTGCACTTCACCACGCCCGACCCGGAGATCTTCCATGAGGAGCACGCTTGCCACGAGGCTGGGCCTCTTCCGCCCCGCCGAGCGGCGCGGACGAATGAGCGGCGCGGCTGGGCGAGCCGCTCAGGGCGGTCGAAGATGCCCGCAGGCCGGGACGCGGCCGGCCAGCGCTGCTCCGATCAACGCGGCGTCCCGCGGATTGGCCGCCCGACGCACTTCCGGCGGCGCCGGCCCGGCGGACCGCAGGCCGCGGGTGAAGGGCTCGGCGATCAGGTCCCAGGCCCCGGTGATGGAGCCGCCCACCACCAGCACCGAGGTGCCGAAACCGATGATCCACGGGCCGAGCGCGCGGCCCAGCGCCTCGAAGGTCTCGTCCAGTGCGGCACGGGCCGGGCCGGACCCGGCCCGTGCCTGTTCGGCCACGTCGCGTACGCCCGTCACCGCGGCCGCGGCCTTCGGCCCCGAAAGAGCCGTGAACCGCCGGACGACGGCGCGGCTGGACACGGTATCCTCCAGCGGCCCCCCATCGACGCCCAGCAGGTCGACGCGGCCTTCGGGGGGAACGTGGGGGCCGGAGCAGACGAGCCTTCCATCGCGGAGGACAGCCGAGCCCACCCCGGTACCGAGCGTGATTCCCACGGCGCGGCGGTGTCCCGCCGCAGCTCCGACGGCGGCCTCGCCCAGCAGGAAGGCGTGGGCATCGTTGACGAAGGCCGCGGCGGTCATCCGCTCCCCGAGGGCGACCCGGAGCGCCCGGCCGAGATCCATCCCGTACAAGGCGTCGAACTTCCCGACGCCGTGGTACCACGCCACCCCGGCGGCATAGTCGAAGGGGCCGGGCAGGGCGATGCCCCAGTCGGAGGCCGCAGTGGGCAGCAGCGCCGCGCAGCGGGCGACGCGGTCCACGATCTCCCGTGCGTCGCCCTGGGGCGCGAGGGTGATGCGTCGGTGCGTGCCCGCCCGCATCAAGCCGGTCACCGGGTCGACGAGGGCGGCCGACACATGGCTGCCGCCGATCTCGAGGACGGGGATGTCCGCGGGGAGTCTCACCGGAGCAGCGCCTTCACCACCCGGGCGCCGCCCGCCCCCAGCGGTGTGAGGGTGTAGCCCCCCACCGTGGCCGGCAGGACCACGGTCTCGGCGTAGGCCAGTGGCAGGCGGTGCCCGCTGTGGGTCTCGATCAGGGCGCCGCCGCCTTCGACCACGTTGAGGATGTGGAAGCGGTCCACGGTGTCGTCTTCGGCGCGGCTGCCGGGGCCGAGCACGGTTCGCCGTACCTCGAAGAACATCTCCGACAGGGAGCCGATGACCTCCTCTCGCCACCCGTGGCCCTCGCGCAGGGTCCGTGGGTGCTGGATGAGGGTGTCGGGGACGGCGGCGCCCGAGCGCTCGCGGTCGAGGTTACGGAAGGCGTGGTCGACGTGGACGGGGCGCTGCGCACCCTCGGCGTCCTTGCGGAGCCAGTCGTAGAAGCGCAGCGAGTACAGGTACGGGGTGGCGCTGATCTCCAGCACCACGTTGCCGCGCCCACTTCCGTGCGGCGTGCCGGCGGGGATCAGGAACAGCTGGTGCGCCTCCGCGGGGAAGGCGCCCACGTAGCGCTCGATGTCGAAGGGCCGGCTGTGCTCGTTCGCCGCATGCGCCTCCCTCTCGAAGCGCTCCAGGTCAGCGTCCTCTCGTAGTCCGAGATAGACCTTGGCATCCTGGCCGCCGGTCATCACGTAGTAGGTCTCGTGCTGGGTGTAGGGCCAGCCGAACACCTCGCGCATGTAGTCGGACCGGGGGTGGCAGTGGACGGAGAGGCTGCCGCCGTCGACCGTGTCCAGGTAGTCGAATCGCAACGGGAAGGAGGTGCCGAAGGTGCGGTGCCCGGGCTCGCCCATGATCTCGCGGGGGTGCAGACCGACCAGCACCTGGAAGGGAACCTCCACCTGGGCCTCGGAGCCGTCGCCGATCAGCACGCCGGATTCGGGGGCGATGAGTTCGTAGCCGAGGGCGGTGTTGCGGGCGTGGGGGTTCATGCCGAGGGTGCGCTGGGCCCAGTGGCCTCCCCAGGAGGTGGAGTTGAAGGTGGGGCGGGTGCGGAAGGGGCGGGTGGCCAGCTGGGCGGCGGTGCGGCGCAGGGTCCCGCCGTCCAGGGAGGCAGGGCTGTGGGCGTCCTGCAGGTCGAACCAGCGGTCGATGCGGGGCGCGAGGGTTTCGCGGTGCCGGTCCAGCAGCGGCCAGTCGATGTAGAACAGCCGCTTGGTGGTGGCTGGTCCGGTGCCCTCGGGCTGGCCCAGGTTCCGGGCGGTGCCCGCGGTGACGGCCGCTTCCGCGTGACGTTTGGGCAGGTCGGCGTACCACAGGACGTCGTGCGGGATGAGCGCCGCGCCGGGGCCGAGGACGATGGTGTAGCCGACGCCGGGGCGAGGAGGGTGGGGAGGGCTGTCGAAAAGGTCGGCGAGGGTGCCGTCGGCGAGGGGAGCGAAGTGAGGGTCGTCGGGGAGTCGGGCGGAACGGGTCGCCTTGTCGATCACCTCCCATGGAGCGAAGTGTTCGCGTACGTCCAGGAAGGTCAGGGGCAGGCCCAGCTGTGCCGCCGCTTTGCGTAGGTCCTCGGCGGCGGCGCTCCAGTCCAGGATGGCGGGCCCGTCCAGGGCGAGGACGCCCGGTCCGTCCGGCAGAGCGGTGAGGGCGGGGGCCCATCCGCGGTCGACCGTGCCGCCGCAGGGGGACTGGCGGGGGGTGGCGTCGTAGGTGGGAACACCGGCGGGAGGCGTCATGGTGGGGTCTACTGCTTCCTTGATCATGGGGCGGATCACGGGGTGCTGCCGGGGATGGCCGCTGGAGTGCCGAAGGTCAGGGGAACTGCCGAAATCGCCGCCCAGTCGTCCGGGCTCAGGTCCTCTGCCACCCGGTGGGCGGCGGACCGTGCCTGCGCCGCCGAGCGGGCGCCGGCCACGACGCAGGCCACGGCCGGGTGGCGTAGCGGGAACCGCAGGGCGGCGTGCGGCAGGGCGACCTGCCGCCGTACGCAGACCTTGGCCAGGGCGTGTGCGTCCCTCAGCACCGCTGCGGGGGCGGGTCCGTAGTCGAAGAACGCGTCGTTCGACGGCCAGGGGGTGGCGAGCACGCCGGAGTTGAAGGGAGCGGCAGCGATCACGGAGACTCCGCGTTCGGCACAGAGGTCGAGCAGCGGTCCGGCGGAGCGGTCCACGAGTGTCCACCGCCCGGCCACCATGACGGCGTCCACGTCGGTCTCGGTGACGATCCTCATCAGTGGGGCGACGGTGTTCATCCCCGCCCCGATGGCACCGATCACGCCCTGGTCGCGCAGCTCCGCCAGGGCGGGCAACGCCTGATCGATCGCGGTGTCCATGTGGTCGTCGGGGTCGTGGACGAGGACGAGGTCGACCCGGTCCAGCCGGAGCCTGCGCAGGCTGCTGTCCAGGCTGCGCATGACTCCGTCGCGTGAGTAGTCCGGCTGCCTGGTGAGTGTGTCGGGTACGGCGAAACCGCCGACGGGGACGTCGGAACCGGTGCGCGCGGGGTTGGGCACCAGCAGCCGCCCCACCTTGGTCGAGACGGTGAACCGCGCTCGTGGCCGGCCCGCCAGGGCGGCGCCGAGGCGGCGTTCCGACAGTCCGAGGCCGTAGTGCGGCGCGGTGTCGAAGTACCGCACGCCGCACTCCCAGGCAGCGTCGACGGTGGCCGCGGCCTCGCTCTCGTCAAGTGGGGAGTGGAGGTTGCCCAGGGGCGCGGCACCGAGTCCGAGGCGGCTGACGTGGACGGCGGTGGCGCCGAGGCGGCGGGAGTCGGAGTGTCGGCGGTGCGGATCGCGGGGTTCGCAGGGATGGGCGTAGTGCTTCAACGGCTGCGCCTCTCGCTGGCGTTGGAGCCCGATGCTTCCGATGCATCTGCTTCATCCGGCGCGAGGACGATACGTATGAGGTCGCGGGCAATGCAACGGCCGGAACCAAAGAAACGATGCCGTCCGCGGATACGGCATCACTCGACCACAAGCGGAGGAATTCTCTCGACCGGATGCTTCCCATCCAGTAGGCCCGGTGCCATAGTTGCCGCGCCGATAGATCTGAAGCATTCGAGCCGCGAGGAGGTCGTCCGGTGCCAGACGTGCCCACCCCCGGTGCCGTAGGAGCGAGTGACCCGACGGACCGCTACCGCCCCGGGTACGAACGCGTCGCGGAGCAGTTGCTGACGTACATCGCCGAGGAGGATCTGCTGCCCGGTGATCGGCTCCCCACCGAACAGGGCCTCGCGGAAATCCTGGGCGCGTCCCGCAACGTCACTCGTGAGGCCGTCAAGGTCCTGGCCGCGATAGGCCGGTTGAGCGTCCGTAAGGGCGCCGGTATCTTCGTTGCCGCCTCGACCAGCGCGCTGGTCGACGACCAGCTCTCTCACTTCCAGCCCACCAACATGGAGCACCTGCTGATGCTCCTCGACTACCGCCGCCTGATCGAGGCCGAGACAGCGCGGCGCGCCGCGGCGCTCGCCACTCCGATCGAGGTGCGCGCCATACGCGAGCACGCCCAGGACTCGCTCGCGGCCGCCCGGACCGGGGACGTTCAACCGTTCGCCCGCGCGGACGCCCTGTTCCACGACGCGGTCAGCGTCGCCGCACACAACGTGTTCCTGCGGTCGAGCGTCGCCAACATCCGCCGCTTCGCTGCCCAGTCGGACGTGCTGCTCTTCCACGGAGACGTCCCGGGGTCGATCGAGGTGGCCGGCAACCAGCACGTCGCCATCGCCGAGGCCATCGCGGCGGGCGAGGCCGAAGCCGCTGTGGAGCAGATGACCGCCCACATAGGGACCACCCAGGCCCAATTCGAGCGCAAGATCCGCGACCGGCTCTTCAACATGTCCGACCGCGCCGGCACGCAGCAACCGCCATCTGCCGCCACCCCCGCGCGGCCGCCGCGGGGCGCGACCCCACCCCCTGGTACGCACACCTCCGCGTCCTGACCGGTCCTCGCATCACCGAGCGACCCAGGCGACCCACCCGTACGACGGGCGGAGACTCACCTTCCCTCCCCGGCACGTGATTGGAACTTTCAGTGTCGAGAATTCCTGTCTTTCTCCGCGCCCTGGTGCGGAGAGCCACCGTCATCGCCGCCATACCCGTGGTTGTCACCGCCGCCGTCCCGCCGGGCACCGCCGCGGCTCGAACTCCCGTTGCGCCCCGGGCCATCAGCGTCTATGTCTCCCCTTCTCAGGGCCGCGACAACTGGCCCGGGACCCAGGGCCGTCCGTTCCGAACCCTGCAGCGCGCCAGGGCGCAGGTCCGCCTGATCAACCGGGACATGCACCGCGACATCCATGTCGAAATGCTCAGCGGCACCTACCAGCTCACCGACACCTTCGAGCTGACCAGTGCCGACTCCGGCACCAACGGGCACCGCGTGGTCTACGAGGCGGCAGCGGGCGCCCATCCGGTCATCAGCGGCGGCACCGCCGTCACCGGCTGGAAACCGGCCGATGCCGGCCACCGTGTCTACAAGGCCCATGTCGGCGACCTCGACTTCCGCCAGATGTACGTCAACGGGGCACTGCAGACGCGTGCCCGCGGGCCCGAGAACCCGTCGGGGTTCTCCAAGACCGCGACGGGCTACACCGTCACCGACACCTCCCTCGCCGGTTGGAAGAACCAGTCCGACGTGGAGGTCGTCAGCGCCTGGGGCTGGATGCTCTACCGCTGCCCCGTCAAGTCGATCAGCACCACGACCATGACGATGCAGCAGCCTTGCTTCCACAATGCCAACCTCCACCAGGGCCAGGAGATCCAGAACCCGACCTGGCTGGAGAACGCCCGCGAACTTCTGGACACCCCGGGGGAGTGGTATCTGGACAAGAGCGAGGGCGAGCTCTACTACATGCCGGAACCCGGCCAGGACCTCGCGACCGCGACCGTGACGGTGCCCCGCGTCCAGGATCTGGTGGACCTGAACGGCACCATCGACCACCCCGTGGCTGATGTGACCTTCAGGGGCATCACCTTCTCCTACTCGACCTGGCTCGATCCCAGCTCCGACGACGGTCTCGTCGAGGGCCAGGCCGGTTTCCGCATCGTCGGGAACGACAACCCCGACTTCGACTCCACCCGCCTGAAGTGGGTCAAGACCCCTGGCGCCGTCAACGTCAGCTATGGACGCGGAATCTCCGTCGAGGACTCGCTCTTCACCCACCTCGGTGCGGTCGGCCTGAACCTCAACACCGGTACCCAGGGCACCACGATCACCGGCAACGTCTTCAAGGAGATCGCCGCGACCGGCATCCAGATCGGCGGCACCGACGTCATCGACCACCACCCGAGCGACCCCCGGTCGATCACCAAGGACAACACGGTCCGCGACAACGTCGTGACGGCTGTCGCCGACCAGTACCGCGGTTCGCTCGGCATCCTCGCCGGCTACACCGACCACACCGTCATCACCCACAACAAGCTGTATGACCTGCCCTACAGCGGAATCTCCGTCGGCTGGGGCTGGGGCCTCACCGACCAGGGCGGCGACAGCAACTATCCGGGCAACTCCGGGGTCCCGGTGTACGACACGCCCACCACCAGCCGGGACACCATCGTCACCGACAACGAGATCAGCGACATCATGAAGCACCAGGCCGACGGAGGCGCCATCTACACCCTGAGCGCCGCCCCCGGCGGCGTGATCTCCGGCAACTACATCCACAAGATCCCGGCCCTGGCCTACGGCGCCATCTACCAGGACGAGGGAAGCCGTTACTGGCACACCACCGGCAACGCCATCTGCGACGTGTCGTACCAGTGGCTGCTGATGAACCACGGCCTGGACATCACCGCCGAGCACAACTTCACCTCTCAGCCCGCCTACTCGGCACAGTTCAACAGCACCGGCAGCACCGTCCGCGACAACCCGACCGTCGACGGCTGCGATCAACTGCCCGCCTCGATCGTCAACAACGCGGGCCTCGAACCCGCCTACCGCCACCTCGACCCCGGCCCCGCCCCCGACGACCGGACCGCGCCCACCGCGCCCGGCAGGCCCACCGTGGACACCGACTTCCCGACCGTCGCCCGCCTCAGCTGGGCTCCCTCCCAGGACCGCAACGGTGTCACCGGGTACGCCGTCTACTGCGACGGCGAGCCGCGCGGTGCCTCCACCGGTGCAGGCGCCCTGATCACGGGCCTGACCCCGGGCACCACCCACACCTTCACGGTCACCGCCCGGGACGCGGCCGGCAACGAGTCCCGCCCCGGACCCCCCGTCACCGTGACCATGACCCCAGGCGTGAACATCGCGGTGGGCAAGGACGTCACCGGCTCCTCGTACTCCGAGCCCAACACCCCCGAACGCGCCGTGGACGGCGACCCGGGCACCCGCTGGGCGCAGGGCCTGGGGCTGCCTGACCCGTCCTGGATCCAGGTCGACCTCGGCGCCCAGTACGACGTGAGCGGCGCCATCACCACCTTCGAGAAGGCCGACGGCTACCGGTACCGCATCCAGGTCTCACCCGACGAGGCCCACTGGTCCACCCTGGACGACCACACCGGCAGCGTCACCACCGAGGCCACCGCCTCCTCCCCTGCCGCCACATCCGTCACCGGACGCTATGTGCGCCTCACCATCACCAACTCCAACCGGAACGGCGGCAGCGTCTATGAACTCGCCGTCTACGGAAAGGCCCTGGCCCCCAGCGGCGACCACCAGGCGCCCGGTGCCCCCGGGCAGCCCACCGTCACCCCCGTGCTGCCGACCGCCGCGTATCTGAGCTGGCCGGCCGCCACCGACGACACCGGCGTGACCTCCTACGCGGTGTACCAGGACGGCACCCGCGTCGCCGTCACCGACCGCACCAGTGTGCACGTGGAGAACCTCCAACCCCGCACGCACTACTCCTTCACCGTCGTCGCCCGTGACGCCGCCCTGAACGCCTCGCCACCCAGCCCCGCCGCCGCCCTCACCACACCCGACGACATCGACCTCGCCCGGGGCAAGGCCGCCACCGCCTCCTCCGCCTTCTCCGCCGACTACGGACCTGAACGCGCCGTCGACGGCGACCCGAACACCCGCTGGGCACAGGGCAGGGGCCTGCCCGACCCGTCCTGGATCCAGGTCGACCTCGGCGAGGTCACCGAGGTGTCGGGCGTCGTGACCACCTTCGAGCTGAGCGGCGGCTACCGCTACCGCATGGAGTACTCCGTCGACGGGGTGAACTGGTCGACGCTCGACGACCACACCGCCGTCGCCACCACCACCTCGGCGAACACCTCCTACGCCGACTCGCCGGTCTCGGCACGCTACGTCCGGCTGACCGTCACCGACTCCAGCTCGAACGGCGGCAGTGTCTACGCGCTCCAGGTCTACGGCGGTTTCTGACCCGTAGCCCGCGCTCCTGCCCCGCAGCTCCCCGCCTCCCTGTCCTCCCAGCCGAAAGGCAGCATGAAGATCACCCATGTCCAGGTCCACCGGGTCGGGGTCCCGGCCGCCGACCCCGCGTTCCGCTGGCGGGACGGACTGAGCGGCAGCGCACCGGTGGGCGACGGCGCGGTCCTGCACATCGGCACCGACGCAGGCGCCGAAGGAGTCGCGCTGTTCGCCCGCCCGGGAGCGGCCGCGGTGCTGGAGGACCTGGTCGACCGGGTCTTCCGCGAGGAACTCCTCGGCCAGGACCCACTCCAGAGGGAATGGCTCTGGCACCGGGTCTGGGAACTCGACCGCATCCAGGAACTGCCGCTGCCCGCCTTCGGCCTCGTCGACACCGCCCTGTGGGACCTCGCGGGCCGGATGAACGACCAGCCGGTCTGGCAGCTCCTCGGCGGCTTCCGCACCGAGATACCCGCCTACGCCTCCACGTCCACCTTCGCCTCCACCGAGGAGTTCCTCGACGTCGCCGACCAGTGCCTGGCCGCCGGCTACCGCGGCATCAAACTGCACGCCTGGGGCGACGCCCGAAGAGACGCCGCCCTGTGCCTGGCCCTGCGCCACCACGTGGGCCCCGACGTACCCCTGATGTACGACGGCTCCGCAGGATTCGACCTGCCCGAGGCCATCCACCTGGGCCGGACGCTCACCGAGGCCGGCTACCTCTGGTACGAGGAGCCGATGCGGGAGTTCAGCATCACCGCGTACCGGCGGCTCGCCGAGTCCGTCGGTGTCCCACTCCTGGTGGCCGAGACCTCAGACGGCGCCCACATGAACTCGGCGGACTTCATCAACGCGGGCGCCGCCACCTTCGGCGTAAGGGTGGGCACCATCCTTCGTGGCGGCATCACCGGAGCCATGCGCACCGCCCACCTGGCCGACGCCTACCGGCTCCGCGCAGAGGTGCACGGCTCCGACATCCCCAACCACCACCTGTGCATGGCCATCTCCAACACCACCTACTACGAGTCGCTCGTCACCGCCACGACGGTCGTGCGCGAGCGCCACGTCGACGCCCGCGGCCTCGTGCACGCACCCACAGGACCGGGCATCGCCCTTCCCCTCGACTACGCCTACGGCAACGAACTCAAACGCTTCGTCGAGCCGGCCGCCGGCTGAACCACGTCGCCCGCATGTGAGAACAGAAAGGCAAGACAATGGCGTCTTCCGCAATCCCCGGCCCCGCCCGCACCCGCCGCAGAACCCTGAGAACCGCCGCGGCCGTCCTCGCCCTGTGCGCGGCCACCGCGCTGACCGGCTGCGCCAGTGCCGACACGTCCTCCGCCAAGGAGGCCGGCACCGGCAAGTTCACCCCGGTCAAGCAGGACGGAACGGCGAAGATCACGGTCTGGGCGGACTCCACCCGGCTGCCCGCCGTGCAGGAGTACCAAAGGACGCACCCCGGCGCGAAGTTGAACATCGTCACCTACGACGGCGGTGCCGACGGCTCGACCTATCTCCAGACCAAGGTGCAGCTCTTCGACCGCACCGGCAACGGCTGGCCGGACGTCGTCTTCGGCACCCCCACCGACGTCACCTGGGCGACCACACCGACCAAGTCCGGAGCCACCCCCTTCGTGGCCCCCCTCGACCAGGGACTGGTCCCACAGCAGACCCTGGGCAACTTCGCCCACGGCTCCCTGGCACCCTGCCAGGCCGGCGGGCACACCTACTGTCTGCGCAACGACATCGCCCAGGTGGTGCTCTGGTACAACAAAACACAGCTGGACAAGTGGGGTTACCAGGTTCCCACCACCTGGCCGGAGTACCAGGCGCTCGGCCTGAGGATCGCCAAGGAGCATCCCGGCTACCTTGTCGGCTCGATCGGGGACACCAACTCCCAGGAGTCCTACCTGTGGTCCAGCCAGTGCCCGGCCTTCGACCTCAAGGGAACCGACCACCTGCGGGTCGCCCTGCAGGACGAGAAGTGCACCCGCATGAGCAAGCTGCTCGACTCCCTGATCTCGGCCAAGGCGGTCAGCACGCAGGGCTTCTTCAGCCAGGGCTTCGCCAAGACCAGCGGCCGCAAGGTCGTCATGGCCTACGGCCCCTCCTGGTACGGCCAGTACCTGTTCAACGCCGCCTTCAAGGTACCCGCAGGCCAGATCGCGGCGGCCCCGCCACTGTCCTGGCCCGGTGAGACGACCCGCGCGACGGGCAACGTCGGCGGCGGCGTGTGGATGGTCTCCTCGCACAGCGCCAACCTGAAGGCGGCCACCGACGTCGTCACCTGGCTGACGACGTCCGACGCGAACCAGGCGAAGGCCCCGACCTACCCCGCCTACGCACCCGCGGCCAAGGCCTGGCTGGCCAACCCCGACATCAAGAAGTACTTCGCAGGCGACGTCGGCGATGCCTTCCAGCAGGCCGCCGACGAGGTCTGGACCGGCTGGGGCAACACCCGTTTCAGCGACGCCACCGCCTGGTCCAGCGTCGTCCTCCCGGCGCTGACGTCCGGCAAGTCGCTCACCGCGACACTGCCCGCCTGGCAGTCCGCCATCGCCGACGAAGCCAAGGCCCGCGGCTACAAGGTGACCACGCAATGACACTGCTCGACACCCGGCAGGCCGCCGGCCCCGTTTTTCGTCCCGGTGTGACACCGCGGCGGGGAAGGGCCGGCGGCCCGGCCGGTTACTTCTTCGTCGCGGGCTACACGATCCTGCTGCTCGCCTTCGGCGTCTTCCCCACCGGCTACGCCCTCTACCTGTCGGTGACCAACGACCGGGGCCAGTTCACCGGCATCAAACAGTTCGTCAAGGTCGCCCAGGACTACCGCTTCGCGCCGGCCTTCGCCCACATCGTGGTCTACCTGGCGATGTGGCTCGTCCTGCTCGTCGTCCTGACGGTCGTGACCGCCGTCGCGTTGCGCGACCGCATGCGACCCGGGCTGTCCGCGCTGCTGCGATTCCTCTACTACATCCCGGGGGCGCTGGCCGGCGTGGCGAGCGTCCTGGTCTGGCTGTTCATGCTCGATCCCGACGTCAGCCCCGTCTCCTGGCTGGTGGAAGCGCTCGGCTTCCACACGTTCGCCGCGGTGCTCGCCCCCGGCAACCTCCCGGTGATCTTCGTCCTGATCGCCTTCTGGACCGGCGCCGGAGGCTGGATGGTCGTGATGTACGGGGCGCTCAACAACATCCCCGACGAGGTGCTGGAGGCAGCGCGGGTGGACGGTGCCGGGCCGTGGCAGACCGCCTGGCACATCCAGATTCCCATGATCAGGCAGTGGATCGCTTACATGACGATCCTCGCTTTCGCCGGCGGCACCCAGTTGTTCGTCGAGCCGCAACTCCTGCAGACCGCGAGCCTCGGCCGGGTCGACCCGACCTGGTCACCCAACCAACTGGCGTACACCTTCGCCTTCCAGCAGGGCGACTTCAACGGTGCCGCCGCCATCTCGGTCTTCCTGCTGGCGCTCGGCCTCATCTGCGCGGGCCTGCTGGTTTCGCGTACCAACATGTTCACGATGGACGAGAAATGACGCTTACCGCTTCCGCCGCTGCCCGGCCCGCAGCCGTACGACGCCGGGCGCCCTCCCGTGCCGTGTCCGCGCTCGTCATCTGGGTGCTGCTCACGGCCCTGGTGGTCTTCTTCGTCCTGCCGGTGCTGTGGCTGCTGCTCGCCCCGTCGAAGACCGCCGATCAGATGATCCGCGACGCGCCGCTGTCCTTCGGGTCCTTCTCCCGCATCGGTACCGCGTGGCGGCATCTGTTCGCCTTCCAGAACGGCGCCATGCTGGTCTGGCTCCGCAACTCCGCGCTCTACTCGGGCGCTTCACTGCTGCTCACCCTGCTGACCAGTGTGCCGGCCGGCTACGCGCTGGCACTGACCCGCTTCCGCGGCCGCCGGACCCTGCTCACCATCACGCTCATCACCATGATCATGCCTTCGGCGACGCTGGTGCTGCCGATCTTCCTGGAACTGAACCGCTTCCACCTGATCGGCACGGCCTGGTCGGTCATCCTGCCGTTCTCGTTCTACCCCTTCGGCGTGTACCTGGTGTACATCTACTTCGCGACCAGCCTGCCGCGCGAACTCCTGTCGGCCGCACGCATCGACGGCTGCTCCGAGTGGCAGATCTTCGCCCGGATCGCCCTGCCGCTGGCCAAGCCCGTGGTCGGGCTGGTGGCGTTCTTCAGCTTCGTCGGCAACTG
This sequence comes from Streptomyces sp. NPDC096040, assembly GCF_040303265.1. Classification (NCBI taxonomy): domain Bacteria; kingdom Bacillati; phylum Actinomycetota; class Actinomycetes; order Kitasatosporales; family Streptomycetaceae; genus Streptomyces; species Streptomyces sp. NPDC096040. The sequence goes on along the minus strand of NZ_JBEOTA010000012.1, from coordinate 91,120 downwards.
GAACAACTTCTTCCTGCCCTACCTCGTGCTGCCCAACAGCGATCAGTTCCCGGTCCAGGTCGGCCTGAACCAACTACTGTCCTCCACGCCCTCCTTCAATCCGGTCGCCGGCGCCGGCCTGGACATCACGGTCCCGGAGCTGGCCCTCGCCATCATTGTGGCCATTCTGCCGGTCCTTGTGCTCTTCCTCTTCTCGCAGCGCACCCTCGTCTCCGGAATGCTCGCCGGCTCGACCAAGGAATGACCCGCGGCTCCTCGAGCAGCTGACGAAGAAGATCCTGGAGTCCGCCCTGGAGGGCGAGATCACCGACCATCTTGGCCATCCCTCTTCTTCGGAGGGAATCCCCGCCTTGAGGCGGGGAGGGAATCCGATCCTGAACCCTGCGGCGCGGGGCGCCGCAGCATCGCTCCGGAACGCCTCGCCCAGGTAGCTGCTCGCATCCCTCCCAGAACTGTCGACTTCGATATCGCAGCCCGCCCCGTGGCCCTGTGGCCGGACCTGTGCATCTACAACACCGACTGGGTCCCGGACGAGCACCGCGCCCCGAAGACGGGGGACCGGGTCACCCTGGTCAACCTCAACCGGCATAAGGGCGTGGACACGTGGCGCGGGGCCGCCGCCCATTTGCGGTCCACGCCGTTCCTCGGCGTCACCGGCGGCCACGGCAAGCAGATCCTGCGCCCGGTGCTGCGGAACATGCGCGTCATCCCCCAGACCTCCGACATGCGAGGCGACGTGCGGGCACAGACCCGGGTGTTGATGATGCCCAGCATCTACGAGTCGTTCGACATGGCCGCGGTGGAGGCCCTCGCCTCCGGTATCCCCGTCATCGCCCACCCCACGCCGGGCCTGCGCGAGGCCCTCGGAGATGCGGGCACGTTCATCGACCGCGCGGATGTCCGCTCGTGGGTGGCGGCGATCAGGGAGCTGTACCCGGAAGGGGAGCGCCGGGCTACGGCGGTCGCCTCCTCCTTCGCCCGCAGCACGTTCCTCGCGGACCAGATGGGCGCGGGGACCAAGCAGTGGGTGGAGGCCGTGCAAGCGCTCCTGTGACCTGGACCAAAGTGTCGCCCTTTCAGGGCTCATCGCAGTAGAGGGTGTAGTCGGGGTCTGTCGGTTTTCGAGGTCGCCGACGCGGATTTCAGGCTCGGCTGCACTCCTGTCCGAGCGCGACGAGACGTGCGCCGCGGAACGAGCTATGCACCCTCGTTGTCACCGCGCAGGGAATGGATCATGCTCTGCAGGATCCGGAACGCGTCTGACTGCTCGGGCTCGGTCAGGCCGGCCAGCATTCTGGCCTCGACGGACCGGACGGCTGCGCTCGCCTTCTCGAGGCTTCGTCGGCCGCGAGGCGTGAGCCGCGTGGGAAGCACCTTCCCGACGGGTGCCTCCGCAGGCCTGATCACGTAGCCGTCTCGTTCCAGGGCCTGGAGTAGCACGTTCATCGTCTGCCGTGTCACGAACGCGCCCCTCGCGAGCTCGGAGTTCGACAAGCCCGGTCGTTGCGCCAGCAGCTCGAGGCAGGAGTAGTGCGTCACGCTCATCCCGAGCGGCCGCAGCACCTCCTCCATGGCCGCGCGCAGCGTGCTCGACGCCTGTTTCAGCAGGTAGCCCAGTGACGTCTCCAGGTCGACACCGTCTTGATTCATGTCAGTATTCTGACATACTCTGACCTGTGTCTACGAGCAGTACCTCGGCCTCGTCCGCTCGCAGGCCGGCCCTGCGCACGCTGTCGTCTTCGAGACGAAGCCGATCGCGTTCGCTCTCCGCGACGTCGTTCCCGGCACCGACCTTGCATCCGTTGCTCAGCCCGGCATCGGCGCCGCGATCTGGCTCCACGCCACAGACGTCCAGGCCATTCACGATGCTCTCGTCGCCGACGGTCACACCATCGTCTCCGCACCGGTCGACGGCCCCTTCGGCCGGACATTCACCTTCGCCGACCCCGACGGCTACCAGGTCACTCTCCACGACCGCGCCTGATCGACCAAACGCCACCGGACGACCACCGATCCCCGAAGACCGCGGTTGCAGCCCAGGCTCGTGCGTGACGCCCCCTTCTGCCCTGCTGACCTGACGACGTTCTGCCGGCTGGATGACCTCGGCTGGGAAGTGGGTCGGCCAACAGCTGCACCCCGGCCAGGCCGTGTTGCTCTGTCGAGTGGTCGACGAGGAACGCATCCGAAGGTTAGGTCACCAGGGCACGACCCCGGTGGCGTCGAACAGCCGGCCGGTCGGGCCGTCGTCCGGCAGGGTAGCCAGCCGGATGGCGATCGCCGCGCCCTGCTCAGGGGTCTGGGTCCCGCTGAATCCGTTGAGATCGGTGGCCACGTAGCCGGGGCAGGCGTTGTTGATCAGGATGTTGGTTCCGCTCAGCTCCCTGGCGTACTGGATGGTGACGGCGTTGAGGTAGGTCTTCGTCGGTGCGTAGACGCCGCTGATTCCCCCGAGGTCGACGCCGGGCGTGGTCTGCAGCGTCAGGGAGCCCACGTGGCTGGACTGGTTGACGATCCGAGGGTGCGCCGAACGGCGCAGCAACGGCAGCATCGCGTTGGTGACCCTGATGACGCCGATGACATTGGTCTCCACCAGTTGCCGCACGGTATCGAGGTCGATGGTCGTGGGTTCCTCCGGCCGACCGCCGGCCACGCCGGCATTGTTGACCAGTACGTCGAGCCGTCCCGCCCGCTCCTCGATCCATTGGACTGCGGCGGTCACGCTCCCGCCATCGGTCACGTCCAGGGGTACGCCGAAGGCGTCGGCACCGGCCGCGCGCAACTTCGCCACGGCGTCCTCCCGGCGCTGCTCGTCCCGGGCTCCGACACCGACACTCCAGCCCCGCGCACCCAGCCCGGCCGCGATCTCATACCCGATTCCCTTGTTCGCGCCGGTGACCAGCGCGATCGTCTTCTGGCTCATGACATCGAGCATGCCCGCGCCGCATCCGGGTACCAACACCATCTCGGTAGTGCAGCAATACCCGAGCGATATCGATCAGCCGTCTGCCGTCATTAGCCTGGGCTCATGGAAATACGCGAGCTGCGGTACTTCGTCGCCGTCGCCGAGGAACTGCACTTCGGCAAGGCCGCCCAGCGCCTTGGGGTAGCCCAGCCGCCACTGTCCCGCACGATCGCCCGGCTCGAACGACGGCTCGGAATCACACTGTTGGAACGCAACAGCCGCAAGGTCACGCTCACCGAGGCCGGAGCCGTGCTCCTGGCCGAGGGACGCGCGATCCTCAGCGCGGTGACCGCAGCTGAGCGGCGTACCCAACGGGCCGCGGCAGCACACCCCGGCCTCGTCCTCGCCGTCAAATCCGGCACCGCCGGCGAGCTGCTGACGAAACTGCTCGGCGTCTACGCCGCAGAACCCGGCGCAGCCGCCGTCGATCTGCTGCTCTGCGAGGCACACCAACACCAGCAGCTGCTGCAGGACGGGCATGCCGACGTGGCTCTGCTGCACCTGCCCTTCGACTCAGCGGCCGGGCTCGATACCGAAGCCCTGTACACCGAGGGACAGGTCGCGATCCTGCCGGCCTCACACCCGCTCGCGGGCCGCGCCCAGGTCCGGCTGGCCGACGTCACCACACTGCCGAAGCTCCCGCTGGCCCGCTGGCCCGCTGGCCCGCTGGCCCGGTCCCGGCGGCAACTACCCAGAAGGGCCGGGCGCAGAGATACGGAACCTGACACAGCTCTTCCAGCTGATCGCGCTCGGCCGTACCACCGTAGTCATTCCCGAGTCAGCCGGCGCCGACCTGCGCCGGGACCTCGCTGCCGTGCCGGTCCTGGACGCTCAGCCCGTGACAACGGTGATCGCCTGGCCGCCGCACAGCCGCCTTCGTGCAGTTGCTGACCTGATCCGCGTCGCAACGCGTCTTTGAACTCGGATCAGGAGGGCGGCCACCCGACGACAGCCCCGATCAAGTAACTGGCAGCTCAACGCTTCCCCGCCGGAGAGCTACATCCAAGTCAATTGCTCCCATGGTCGTTAGTCCGCGAAGCGGGCACGATCAGCCGCGCCAGCGGCCCCAATTCACCGACGCGGCCTTCGGACTCGACGACCTCATGCGCAAAGTCGGTACGAGTCGGCCAGGGTCTCGCGGAGCCGTGATACGTGGGCTTTGCAGCACCTCAGCGGGGTTACGTACGAGTCATGCATGATGAGTTTCGTACGGCAAATCTTCTGGGGGCCGCCTCGCTGGCTCTCAGTGACGCGGTAGTGGCCGAGGTGACCGCGGCGGCCGGCACCAGTTCGAGCGGGGCTGCCGCGTTGGTGGTGTTGTCCACGGATTCCGGCTTGAGTGTGACCGAGCTGGGGCGGCGGGTGGGACTGAGCCAGTCCGCGGCGGCCCCCCGTCCACCACCTCGCGCGTATACCCCCACCGAACAAGGTGACGCCTGCCGCCCCAGTGTGGGTTCCGTCTCACCACGGCATCACCCAGCGTATGCCGGGCAGCAATTCCCGCGAGGGCCTGGCTGTGCCAGGGTCATCGACATGGCTGAGGAAGAAGTGGCAGAGACCGAACAGGCCGTTCAGCCGGGCGAGCTGTCGGTCGTAGCCACCGCCACCGACGGCGTCCACGTGCTCACGCTGGCCGGAGAGATCGACCACCACACCGGTGACAGGCTCCGCCAGGCCCTGGACGTCTCCAGCACGGGCCGCCCCCGCGTCGTCGTGGGCCTGGGGCAGGTGACCTTCATGGACTCCAGCGGCATCAACGTCCTCATCACCGCCCACCGCACCTTCAGCGAGGCCGGCGGCTGGCTCCGCCTGGCCCAACCGACCGCTTCAGTGATGCGCGCCCTGCAACTCGTCGGCATCGGCACCGTCATCGACTGCCACGAAACTCTCCGCCAGGCACTCAGCGACTGACCACCCTCTTCGACGCGCTCGATCCAGCGCGGCTGTCCGGGATCAACAGGCTCGGATAGCCGCACCGGCGCCACCATGCTGACCCGGGACAGGCCAACCGGGACAAGGTGGCCGCCCTGATCGAGCAGGGCCGGATGCATCCTCCGGGGCAGGCCGAGGTCGACCGCGCCAGGGCAGACGGCCGCTGGGAGGCGGCCTACGACGGCGCGAAGACCGCCACGGTGCCGGACGACCTCACCGCGGCCCTGACCGCCGACCCGGCCGCGGCGGAGTTCTTCGAGACACTGGACCGGCACGCGATCTTGTACCGGGTCCAAGACGCCAAGAAGGCCGAGACCCGGGCCCGCGGTGAGCCTCTCGGGGAAGAGGTGCTGATCGCTAGACTGTCTCTGTCGCTGGTTATGGGCCGGGCTTCTGCGAGACGTCAGGAGCCCCGGGCATGTCCTGTCCGCTGATTGCAAACGCCGACGTGATGCGGATCACCAGGGTGGACCAGTGCGGTAACCCGGTCTGCGGCGACGACAACGGATTCGTCTTCGAGTGCTTCTCCAGCCTCGCCATGAACGTCAACTCCGACGACGGCGAGGACATCCAGTACAAGGCCGCGAACGGCAAGGTGTGCGGGTTCAAGCGGGGTTGCCCGACGTTCAACGGGCTGGACCTGGAACTCAACGTGTTCTCCGTGTCGCCGGAGATGATCGAGATCATCACCGGCAACCCGGTGTACCTCGGCTTCGACGGCACCCCGATCGGCTTCGACACCTGCTCCATCCAGTGCAACACCGGCTTCGCGCTGGAACTGTGGGCGGAGGTCCTCGGCGAGGAGTGCGCGGACGGCGCCCAAGGGCAGTGGCTGTACTGGCTGATGCCGTGGGTCACCAACGGCATCATCGGCGACCTGGAGATCGGGTCGGAGGCCGTCACCCTGCAGATCACCGGCTCCACTCGCGTCGGCGGATCGTGGGGTGTGGGTCCGTACGACGTGCAGCCGATCGACTCGGCCGGCACCCCGGGACCGATGCTCACGCCGTTGGACTCCTCGTGTCACCGCAGGACCTTCCTGACGACGGTCGCCCCGCCGGAGCCGTCGTGTGACTACACGCCGGTGACCTGCGACTCGATGTCCCTCGCCTCGTAATGGAGCTGCCGGACATCGTCGTTGCGGTGCGGGAGGGGTCCCACAACGAGCAGCTGCGGTACGCGCTGCGCTCCTGGACGGCCCACCTCCCGCACCGGCACGTCTGGATCGTCGGCTACCGGCCCTGGTGGGCGGCCGGCGCCCGCCACATCCCCACCCACCAGCGGGGGCTGCCCGCGTACGCCAACACCACCACAGCGATGCGCGCCGCCTGCGAACACCCGGACGTCTCCGACCCGTTCCTCTGGGCCAACGACGACTTCTTCGTCATGGCCCCGCAGCCCACGCCGTTCCCGGTGCTCCATCGCGGCCCCGTGGGGGAGGTGTTCGCCCAGTACGGGACGCGCTCCAGCGCGTACGTGGCCGCCATGAGGAAGACGCACGCTTTCCTCGTCGGCCTCGGCCATGAGGACCCGACGTCGTTCGAGCTGCATGTGCCCAGCGTCTCCAGTGTCGGCCCGTAAGCCGCATATGGGCCCGACAACCGTGTTCCCACCAGGGTTGTTGTCGATACCGCGCAGGAGAGCTGCGTGGCTCTGTTCACGAGAGCGGGTTCTGGCTCAACTTCTGTGATACCGCCGTTCTCGAGCCAGGAACTCGGCAAGCCTCGCGTCCGGGTCGCCGGCCAATTCATGCTCGGACCGTCCGGCCGGCCAGGTCGAGATTCCGTCGTCCAGCCACCGCGGGACGACATGGAAGTGAAGGTGTGGCACTGACTGTTCCGACCCCGGGCCGCTGGCGTTCAGGATGTTCACTCCTGAGGCGCCCAAGGCGGTTTTCATGGCTCCGGCTACGCGTTGGACCAGTTCCATTGTCGTGGTGAGGACGTCGTGTGGGGTGTCGAAGACGTCCCCGTAGTGCCGTGTGGGCACCACCAGGGTATGGCCGGGCGCCAGAGGGTCCAGCGGGGAGAACGCGCAGGCCACGGTTTCACGGGCCACCCAGCGCGCACCGTCCTCCTGGATGAGTCGGCAGAAAGTACAGATCACGGAGCTAGACCCTGTCACAGGCGGGACGGCGCTTGGCGGGCTCTCAACCGATTCCGGTTGGCCTGCGGATATCGCAGCCGAGCATAGATCACAGAAGTTGCGCCAGAGCCCGAGAGCGGACAGCAGATGTCCACCACTTCGGGCGGCACCTCGGTCCTCGTCTGTTCGTTTTCCGCTTGCGATTCAGCGGGAGGACTTCACCGCGCCTCCCGGGAGACTGCGACCACTGGGGATTCCCCCTCCCCGGTTCGGGGGCTGCCCGTCCTGGCCGGGGCACGAGCCTGGGTCGGGTTGGGCTTGCATGGTTGTCGGGCTCTCACGGCAGGTCCGGATACCGGACCTCGTGGCCGACGACCGCGGTGGCCATCGGCAAGATCTCGAACTTCAGCAGGCCGTTCGCAGGGTCCTGTGCGAGGAGCCGGTGCATGTGCGCCTCGTCGTCGACCTTGTAGACGCCGATACCGAAGAACCCTTCGGGGGCAGCAACGGGCCCGAAGACGACGGAGATCCCGTCCTTGGCCCGTTCGGTCCAGTAGGCCACGTGCTTCGTCATGATCTCCCGCTCTTGTGGGGTCATGTCCAGGTGGAACGTCGGCCGGGGATTGTCGGCCCTCACGAAGAAGTACACGGTTCCCTCTCTCGGATCGGCAGCGGCCGCTCGACAGTAACGGAGGTGCTCGCCAACGGTGTCGTTCGATTCCACTATTCGCTCAGGTGCCGCCCGAAGTGGTGGACATCTGCTGTCCGTTCTCGGCTCTGGCACAGATCTTGGGGAGCGGTCGCGGAGCGTCACCGCGGCGTTCGATTGCAAGGACCCAGATTCGCGTGAGACCGCCTACGCCTTCCCGCTTGTAGCAGTGGGTGACGCTTCGTCAGCTCTGCGCTCGACCTCTCCGGTGACCGCAACGAGCGGTGACGGTGCTGGTCATGCAGGCCGACGCAACGTTCTGGGACTCGCTCGTGTTCGACGGAATCGACGACGTGGACGTCGAAGCGGTGACCGCCGCCTTCGGCACGGTCGACGTCACGGCCAGAGGCCGGGCAGCCGGGGCAGCATGTCCGGACTGTGGCCGCTCCTCGAAGCGAGTGCACGACTCCTACCAGCGCAGACTGAAGGATCTGCCGCTCGCTGAACAGAGTGTCGTGATCCATCCGACGGTCCCGCGCTTCATCTGCAGCACGGACGACTGCCCGCGTCGCACGTTCGCCGAGCCGTTCGCTCAGCTGACCGCCCCGTACCTGGGTTGCCTCCCGGGTTTTCCCATGCGCTGCAGTCGGGGGTCGCCCGACCACGAGCCTGCCTCAGTCCGCAGCGCCTGAGGACGAGAGTCTCAACGGCCGGCGCCCTGGCCGTCACGATCGGCGGTGAGCCGGCTTTCCAGGCCCGTGATCAGCGTGTCCATCACGAGGCGGAACATGTGGTCCTGGTCAGGGCCTTCAGGGGCTGCATCCGCAGAGCCAGGGTCTGCATCCGCGGCCCCGTTTTCGTCGGCGTCAGGGCCGGGGGGCTTGAGGTTCGCCCACTGGTGGAGCGCGCCGTTGAGTTCGGCGGTGAGGACACCGTTGACGACGGCGCACAGGAGAGCGGCGGCCTCCGGGATCTCCGAGAGCGGCACCCCTGCGGTGCCCAGGATCGCCGTGAACGCGACCAGGAACGGGTCTTCGCGCTGGATGAAGTCCGGCTGGTGGCTGAACGAGTAGCCCATGAGCTTGGGATGACGATGCGCCAGCGTCCGGAAGTCCGAGGCGAGCAGGCGCATGCGCTCCTGCCAGGGAGCGTCCTCCAGCGTCACGGTACGGAACTGGGCGCCGACCATCCTCGCCACGCCACGTAGCACGGCCTCTTTGTTCGGCACGTGGTGGTACAGCGACATCGGGCTCGCATCCAGCACGGTCGCGAGTTTGCGCATGGTGAGCGTCTCGACCCCGTCCGCGTCGATGAGCCGCAGGGCGGCGGCGTAGATCCCGGCCTCGGTCAGAGGCACGTCTCTCTTCTTTGTTCCCCGCGGGAGACGCCTCGATTTTTCCATACCGCGTACGGTATCACTTCCATACCTTGTACGGAAGTGAGCTTCCTCACGGCGGTCGCGCTCGCGGTCGGGGTTGCGCTCCACTTTCCGTACTGTGTACGGTACCAATTCCGTACGGCGTAAGTTTCTGTGGTGCACCGCGGCATCGACCGGCGCCCTTGCCCATCCCCTCTCCGCACAAAGGAGCAAGCCATGACCACGTATCCCGAGAACGACCTGCGTCCCATCCGGTCCCCGCGCGGGATCCCGCTCCTCGGCCACACGCCGCAGATCCCCGGCACCAAACCGTTCGCCTACTTCGGCGAGTTGTCCAAGCAGTTCCCCGAGGGCATCTACGGCATGGACATCGCCGGCATCGAGCAGGTCTTCGTCTACGACCCTGACCTGGTGGGGGAGGTCTGTGACGAGACGCGGTTCTTCAAGCAGGTCGAGAAGACGCCGCTGTTCCACGTCCGGGATTTCGCCGGTGCCGGCCTGTTCACGGCCCACCAGCACGAAGAGGAATGGGGCATGGCGCACCGGGTCCTGTTGCCTGCTTTCAGCCAGCGGGCCATGAGGAACTACTACGGGCAGATGCTGGAGATCGCCCAGGACCTGGTGGGCAAGTGGGAGCGCAGGGCGGGTCAGCCGGTCAACATCACCGACGACTACACCCGGCTCACCCTGGACACCATCGCTCTGACGGGGTTCGGCTACCGGTTCAAGTCCTTCGACGAGGAGGAGCTGCACCCCTTCCTGAACGCTCTGCTGGGCGCGCTGGTGGAGTCGTTGCGGCGTTCACAGGAGCTGCCGATGATGACCAAGCTCCGTAAGGCCGACGCCAGGAAGTACGCCGAGGACATCCGGCTGATGCAGGACCTGGTCGAGAGTGTGATCAAGGAGCGACGTGAGGGGACCTCCAGCGGTGAGGAGGACCTGCTGGGTCTGATGCTGGAGGCCACCGACCCGGAGACCGGCAAGTCACTGGACGTCGACAACGTCCGTGACCAGGTGCTGACGTTCCTGATCGCCGGTCACGAGACCACCAGTGGTCTGCTGTCGTTCGCCACGTACTCGCTGATGCGCAACCCGCACGTCCTGGCCCAGGCGTATGCCGAGGTGGACCGCCTGCTGCCCGGCGACACCGTCCCGGACTACGACACGATCATGCAGCTGGACGTCATCCCGCGGATCCTCGACGAGACCTTGCGCCTGTGGGCTCCGATTCCGCTGTTCGGCAAGGCGCCGTACGAGGACACCGTCATCGGCGGCCGGTACGAGCTGAAGAAGGGCACGCGGGTCACCATCCTCGAAGGCCCGCTGCACACCCACCCCAACGCGTGGGAGCGGCCGGAGGAGTTCGACATCGACCGGTGGCTGCCGGAGAACCGGGCCAAGCAGCACCCGCACGCCTACAAGCCGTTCGGCAACGGCGTACGGGCCTGCATCGGCCGCCAGTTCGCGCTCACCGAGGCCCGCCTGGCCCTGGCGCTGGTGCTGCAGAAGCTGAAGTTCTCCGACACCAACGACTACAAGATGGACGCGCGGGAGGCACTGACGCGAAAGCCCGGCGACTTCAACCTCGTCGTGCGAAGCCGCCAGGAGCACGAGCGGACCGTCTTCGGCGCTGCGGACCTGCAGACCGACGACACCCAGGCACAGGCCGCGGTCAGCGGTGTCGGGGTGAACCTCACCGTCGCCTACGGCTCCAGCCTGGGCTCGTGCGAGGACCTGGCCCGCACCATCGCCGACCGCAGTGAGCGCTCCGGCTTCGGCACCACGCTGATGAGCCTGGACGAGCTGGGCAACAACCTGCCCACCGAGGGCCTGCTCGCCGTCGTGGCCGCCAGCTACAACGGCAAGGCGCCCGACAACGCCCAGCGCTTCGACGACCTGCTCGCCGCCGGACTGCCCGAGGGCTCACTGTCGAACGTGCGGTTCGCCCTGCTGGGCGCCGGCAACACGCAGTGGGTGGCCACTTTCCAGGCCTTCCCGAAGCGGATCGAGGAAGGCTTGCTGGCTGCGGGCGCGACCCCGGTCATCGAGCGGGGCATCGCGGATGCCGCCGGTGACTTCGACGGCATGGCCACCCGCTGGATGAACACCCTGTGGGCCACCCTGGCCGAGGAGTACGCCGCCGACACCTCCGAGGCGAGCGGCCCGCGCTACCAGGTCCAGCTGCTGTCCGAAGCGGACGTGCGCCCCGCGATCGTCTCCGAGCAGGCATACCCCCTGACGGTGGTGGCCAACGAGGAACTCGTGGCCGACGCGACCGGCCTGTGGGACTTCCAGATCGAGCCGCCGCGCCCGGCCGCGAAGTCGATCACGATCGAGCTGCCCGAGGGTGTCACCTACGACACGGGCAACCACCTGGCCGTCTTCGCCAAGAACGAGCCCGCGCTGGTCGACCGCGCGCTGGCGCGCCTCGGCGTCGACCGCGACCAGGTCCTCCGCCTGGACCAGCCCGCAGGCGGCCGCACCCACCTGCCCGTGGGCGCCCCTGTCACCGCCGGACTGCTGTTCACCGAGTTCCTGGAACTCCAGGACGTGGCCACCCGCTCCCAGATCCAGACCCTGTCCGGGCACACCCAGTGCCCGTGGACCCGGCCGCAGCTGCAGGCCTACACCGCCGACACCGAGGAGGGCGAGGAGCGCTACCAGAAGGAGATCCTCGGCAAGCGCATCTCGGTGCTGAACCTGCTGGAGCGCTTCCCCGCGATCGAACTTCCGCTGGCCGTCTTCCTGGAGATGATGGGCCCGATCCGCCCGCGCTTCTACTCCATCTCCTCCGCCCCGCTGGCCAACCCGCGTCACGTGCGCCTGACGGTGGGCCTGCTGGAGGGCCCCGCTCTGTCCGGCGACGGCCGGTACCGCGGCACCTGCTCCTCCTACATTGCGGGCCTGGAGCCCGGTGACGTCTTCTACGGCTACGTGCGCGTCCCGTCCCCGACGTTCGCCCCGCCGGCCGACCCTGCCACGCCGCTGATCCTCATCGGCCCCGGCACCGGCATCGCGCCGCTGCGCGGCTTCCTGGAGGAGCGGGCCTGGCAGCACGCGGGCGGCACCCAGGTCGGCCTGTCGCAGGTGTTCGTCGGCTGCCGCCACCCCGAGCACGACTACTTCTACCGCCAGGAGATGCAGGACTGGGAGAAGTCCGGGATCGCCCAGGTCCACACCGCCTACTCCGCGGTCACCGGCCACCCGGCACGCTTCGTGCAGAACGCCATCGCCAACACCGCCGACACGGTGTGGCAGGCGATCGAAGACGGCGCGTACATCTACGTCTGCGGTGACGGCCGCCGCATGGCGCCCGCCGTACGCGAAGCCCTCGCCGCGATCTACCGCGAGCGGACCGGCGCGGACGACGAGACCGCCCAGCAGTGGCTCGCCCAGCTCGAAGCCGACCAGCGCTACCAGCAGGACGTCTTCGCCTGACCCCCTTCCCCCTGACACCGGGAGGCGTGCGGCGCCACCTGTCGCCCCGCACGCCTCCCGGCCCCAGCCCCCACTTCCACGGCATCACACGGCCCCCGGCCAGGCCCAACCGGCCCGGGAGCTGCCACTCACAGAAAGCAGATCCTCATGGACACCATGCTCGCCGGACGCTTCCACCTGGACAGCAAGAAGTTCGCCGTGGAGGAGGTGCCCGTCCCCGTGCCCGGCCCGGGCGAGGTCCTCATCGAGGTCAAGGCCGCCGGCGTCTGCCTCTCCGACGTCCACCTGATCGACGGCTCTCTCGTCCCGCTGTTCGCCACCTCCGACACGGTCACCGTCGGCCACGAGGTCTCCGGTGTGATCCACGCCCTGGGCCCCGACCTCAAGCGCGGCCTGACCGTCGGCACCCGCGTCACCCTGGAGGCCGGCAAGACCTGCGGCCAGTGCGCCGGCTGCGTGCGCCGCCGCCCCTGCACCCAGATACTCACCGCCGGCATCGACTACGACGGCGGCTGGGCCCAGTACACCCTCGCCCGCGAGGACACCCTCATCCCCATCCCCGACAGCCTCCCCTTCGACCAGGCGGCGATCATCCCCGACGCGGTCTCCACCCCCTACGCCGCCGTCGTGACCACCGCAGGCGTCCGGGCCGCCCAGTCCGTCGGCGTGTGGGGCGCGGGCGGAGTCGGCGCACACAACGTGCGCCTCGCCCGCCTGGTCGGCGCCGCGCCGATCATCGCCGTCGACCCGCTGCCCAGCGCCCGGGAGCGTGCTCTGGCCTTCGGCGCGGACTTCGCCCTGGACCCGGCCGCCCCCGACTTCGCCGACCAGGTCCGCGCGGCCACCGGCGGACGCGGCCTGGACTTCGCCTTCGACTGCGCCGGCGTTCCCGCCGTCCGCGAGCAGGCCGCCGCGGCGCTCGGCCTGGGCGGCAGCCTCATCCTGGTCGGCATCACGCCCAGGCCGCTCACGATCACCGAGGGCCTGACCTTCAACTACATGCAGAAGCAGGTGCGCGGTCACTACGGCGGCTCCCCCGAGTCCGTCTCCGAGCTGGTCCAGCTGGCAGCGGTCGGCCGCCTCGACCTGGCCCCCTCCATCACCGACCACATCCCGCTGGCCGACGCGGCCGACGCCGTCCACCGACTGGAGAACAAGATCGGCGACCCGATCCGCCTCATCCTCGTCCCCTGACACCCGTCAGTAGGACATCAAGCCACCTCGGGCAGGGGTGAGTGGGCGCCGGTGCTTGAGGGAGCACCGGCGCCCACGGCTATCCGGTACCCGAGTGTCAGAAACCGGCGTCCTCCGAAGCGGCGTACAGTCCGCCCGCCTACGGACATACCGGCCCATCCGCCTTCGTCACAGCGGAGGCTGCGGGACCCACAGAAACTGCGGCACAACCCCCCCCACGCGGACAGACGCGAGTCTCGACAGCATCGCTCAGGCGGCCGGCGTCGCGCGGCGCACCCTCTACGGACACTTCTCCAGTCGGCAAGCGCTGGTCGCCGCCTGGACCAGCGGGTGAAGGGCTGTCCGAGCTTGGTCGGGCGGGTGGTGGCCGTCTGGACGACGAAGTCTTCGTCGTCAGGACTGAGCAGGCGGGGACGGCCTCCCGCCCACCGAGGGTCCAGGGCCAGGCCGATCTCGTTGAACCGGTGGATCACATCCCGGACGGTGTCCTCGTCGGCCTGCACCAGCTTCGCAATCACCGGGACCCGGTTCCCGCTAGCCGAGGCCAGCAGCATCATCGCGCGCCGGAACCGCACCTAACTGGTGCTTCCCCGGCGCACGCCATCGCGTCCCTTCCGGATTGAACGCCTCCCCACACCCAACCGGCCGAGGTCGCGCTGGTGCCAACCTGGTTGACCGATGTGTTCACAGCGTTAGGAGGCGTCCTCGACAGTGCCGGAGAGGCGGTAGGCCGTGGAGGTGTCGACACCGAGGGCAGCGAGCAGGTCGAGGGCGGCGGTGAGCGGCGGGGCTCCGGCCAGGCGGGCGGCGGCAAGGTGGGCGGGGAGGAGGTCGGCGGCGATCAGGGCTGTCCACTGGGTGGCGGAGAGGGCGAGGTAGCGAAGGCCGGGGAGATCGGCCAGCAACGCCAAGTCCGGCGTGGAGCAACGGGACAGGTCGAGGGAGCGCAGCGCGGGGAGGGTGCGCAGCGGGGCGAGGTCGATCGGGGTTTCGGAGCCGACGGCGAGTGAGGCGAGGTGCGGGTGGCGGGCGAGCGGAGTGAGGTCGGCCTCAGGGGCGAGATCGATGGCCAGGTCCTCGACGGGGAGTGCTGCCACGGGGGACAGGTCAGTGGTGGCGCAGCGGTTGAGGTGCAGGCGCCGAAGGTGCGGGGTGGCGGAGAGTGGGACGACGTCGACGTGTGACGGGGCGTCATTGAGGTGGATCGCCTGGACGCCCGGCGCAAGCCGCTCGTCCAGGGCTGAGACCACCAACTGGCGCGAGTCCTCCCCGGACTGCTGCGGGGCGTGCGGATCGGGCTGGCCCAGGGCCTGGCCGAGCCAGGCGGTGACGGAGGAAGCGACATAGCGGGGGCCGTCGTTGAAGTCGCGGCCGACCTCGATCACCTGGCCGGGGCGGCCGTCCGCGGCAGGCGCGAGGTCCACGGCGAAGAAGTTGCCGTCGAACCAGGTGGCGAAAGGAAGCCAGCCCGGATGCCCCGAGCAACGGCGCACCGTGTTCGGCGAGTTGAATTCGCCACGGCTTATCTCCTTGGGGCGCCGCCATCTGGGAGGGGAGGCGATCCGAGCCACCCTGGCACCGGCCCGCGAAGAGGCAACCGCGACTGTGCGAATTTCACGCTCGGGCCGTTCCCCAGATCTGCTCTTGTTCCCCACGCCGGTCGGCAGTGTCACCAGGCGAGTCGGACGTCGTCTTCGTAGACCTGGCCTGTGGGGCCGTCGGAGCCGAGGGTGGCCAGGCGGATGGCGACGGCAGCGCCCTGCTCGGGGGTGCGGGTACCGCGGAAGTTGTTGAACTCCGTGGCGACATGACCGGGCGCGGCACCGTTGATCTTGATGGAAGTGTCGGCGAGTTCGCGCGCAAAGTGGGCGGTGACGGCGTTCAGGGCCGTCTTGGAGCTGGAGTAGGACAGGGACGGTTGGCCTACCCAGGCGCCCTCTTCGCCAAGGGAGCCGCGTTTGCTGGTGACGTTGACAATGCGGCCGGCCTCGGCTGCGCGGATCAGCGGCAGGAAGGCGTTGATGAGAGTGACTACGGCGAAGACATTGACCTCGTAGACGAAGCGCATGTCCTCGGCGGTCTCCTCGGTGGGCTTGGGGAGGCGGTCCAGTGGGCGGCGGTTGCCGACGTTGACGCCGGCATTGTTGACCAGGACGTCGAGGTGGCCGAAGTCGTGCTCGACGCGCGTGACCGCGGCGGCAATGTCGTCCTGAGACGTCACATCGAGTTGCACCGGGCGGACGTCCCCGGCCAGTCCTGCGGCAGCGGTGGCGCCCTGGGCCCAGCTGCGGGCTCCGAGGTACACGACAAAGCCTTCCCGGGCCAAGCCCTCGACGATCGCCCGTCCGATCCCCCTGTTGCCTCCGGTGACCAGTGCGGTCCTGCTGGTTTTTGTCACGACGAACCTCGGTGAAGATGGCCTGTCGGCGCCACGCCGCAGGTGACCAGTGTTGATGTGACAACACGATAGGTAGCCGTTGTTGTCACGTCAACAGGAGGGTCGCTACGATGTACCGGTGGAAGATCGGCTGAACGACGCGGAAATGGAACTGTGGCACCTGTGGAAGCAAGCAGCCGAAGCCATCCGCGCCCGCGTCGCCGACGACGTGAGCGCCGCCACCGGCCTGTCCGATCCCGACTTCGGCGTCCTGACCCGCGTCGCAGAACTGGGCCACGGTCTGTTGCGCCAAAATGAATTGGCCTCCTCGATGGGCTGGCACCGCAGCCGTCTGTCCCATCACCTGACTCGTATGGAACAGCGCGCCCTCGTGACGCGACGCCCCACCGAGGGCGGCGTCGAGGTCCTCATCACCGACCAGGGCCGAGCTGCCGTCGCCAAGGCCCGGCCATTGCACGCAGCGGCCGTCCGACGCCACCTCCTGGATCAGGTTCCCCGCGAGTCTCTGTCAGCCCTCCGCGATGTTCTGGCGAGGCTCGCCAGTCGATCTCGAGCGACTCCCTTTGATTGAAGTCGCAACCAACTGAGGCTGAAGAGCGGGCCGAGGATTTTAAAAAGAGCCTCAACACCACCGGCCGGGCCCCGCGGGGCGCCCAGGTATGTCCCTTCGGCGGCCTCAGCCCCTGGCCTGCCTCGTCCTCGAAGCAGATGTGGGCGCCCAGGTCCGCCGCGGCTCTTTCACCTGCGGCCACACCCCCGTCTTCCACACCTCGATGGCCTCCTCGTCGCGCTCGATCGCCCCCCGCAGCGGGACCTGAGCGGACCAGCCGTGCCGGCGCAGCAGCTTCCACACGCCCTGGACCGTGTACCCGACCTGGAACACCCGCCCGATCAGCAGCTTGACCCGCTTGAGCGTCCAGCCCTGGAACTCATCGTCCCAGCCGTGCGCAAGCGGCCCGCGCTTCAACTCCTGTTCCAGTCGCGCCCATTGCCGTGCGCTGAGCCGCTCGACGGACACCGGACCCTTCGAACGCAGCGCCTGCACACCGCCCTGCTGCCACGCATGCCGCCAGCGCCGCACCGAGCGTGAGGCCACCCGTAACTCCTTCGCGATGACCTCGCTCTTCTCACCGCGTGCGAACCGCTCGGCGGGTGGCGCAAGGCATCGGTATCTGCCGGGCCTGCACAGGGAACGGCCCCAGAGGGCATGGACCGACTTCCAGACCCGGATCGCGGAACTCGGCGGTAGGGTCCTCGAAGTTGCCTGGCTTGGTGCCCGGGTACCGTATCGCGTCCTGTGCCGAGAAGGGCACGAGAGCCGTCCGACGCCAGACAACATCGGCGAGGGGAAGGGCCTATGCCTCAAGTGCAGGGGTCGCCTCTGGGACGTGCTCTACGCCGTCACGGGTGAGTCGCTGCTGAAGGTAGGGGTTACGGCCTCGGGGGAATTAGTCCACACGCGGACGACACCACGGCCACCGGTCAGGTGACGCCGGAGGCCCTGGCCGACGCGGAGAAGGCGGCGGACACGGGGATACAGGTCGTGGGCGAACGCACGCCTTACACCACGACGTTCGCCAGACTGCGGCGTCTGCGGGTGGGTCATGTGATGCGCGGCGTTGTGCCGCTGCCCGCCGACAATGGGGACAGCAGCCATGCCGTGTGCCTGTGGTGTCGGTCGGCGTTGATCCGTGACCATTCAATTGCGAAGTACGTCCTTGTCATTGCTTCTCTGGCGCTTCTCCGGCGGCATACGGCTGCTACAGCGGCAGCATTTGCGAGCCGACCGAGGCGGCCACCGTCATGGCGGCCATGCCGGCGAGAACCGCTCTGCGGGAGATGGATTCCGGCAAGGTGGTTTCTCCTGTTCGATTCGCTGGAAGCCCGCTCACGGTCGGAGAGTTCGGGCTGGGCGGCAGTGCGGCTCGGCCGGTCCGGTCCGGTCCCAGGAGAGTTCCGCTCCCGTCTCGCTCCGCTCAGAGACATGGGATCCGGATCAAGCGGGGGCGGCGTCCCACGGCTGCCGGAAGGACCACTTCATCGAACCGGTTCGAGAAGGTAGCACCGGGTAGTCGGACCGGCAATGCCTCCCGCGCAAGGTTCTCCCGGGTCTTTTGCCGGACGGGAAAGTCCGGTCAAAAGCGTTGACACGCCTGGTGGTAGTCCCTAGCTTCACTTCACGCGAACCGGTTCGACAACCGGCATCGCTCCTCGTACCCACCCCACCCCCTCGTGGCCGGTGAGTACTCTCCCTCTCGGAGAGTCGAACCGGTTCGAGCAAGGAGTCGCTGTGAACATCGGTGAGATCGCCCGCCGGGCCGGTGTCTCGCGCAGCACCGTGTCCTACGCGCTGAGCGGCAAGCGCCCGGTGTCGGACGACACCCGCCGGAAGATCCAGGACGTCATCGACGAGCTGGGCTACCGGCCCAATGCCAGCGCGCGCGCCCTGGCCAACGGCCGGACCAGCACGATCGGTCTGGTGTTCCCGCCGGCCGGCAACCACTACACCGGCATGCAGCTGGACTTCATCGGCAGTGTGGTGGAGGCCGCGGCGGCCTACGACTACGACGTGCTGCTGTCTCCGAGCGGTGTGGACAGTGACCGCTCGTTCCAGCGGCTGCTGGGGGAGCGGCGGGTCGACGGGGCGATCCTCATGGAGATCCGGCTGGAGGACGACCGGGTCGATCACCTGGCCGCGCTGGGCTTTCCCTCCGTCGCCATCGGACGTACCGCTCATCCGGAGGGCGACTGGTGGGTGGGTCTGGACCACACCGCGCTGGCGGCGGCGTGCGTCCATCACCTGGCGGACCTCGGCCACCGTCGGGTCGCCTTCGTCAACCGGCCCGAGCAGCTGCGGCGGGCCGGGTACGAGTCCGCGCACCGAGGTTTGGACGGCTTCACGAAGGCCGCCGCCGAGCGCGGGCTGACGGTGCGGACGTACTGCTGCGGGGACGACGCGGCCTCGGGCGAGGCCTGCCTGCAACAGATCCTGCACGACGACCCGGGCACCACCGCCCTCGTCACACTGAACGAGGCCGCTCTGGGTGGCCTGTACCGCGGCCTCGCCCAGGCCGGCCGCCATGTGCCGCGCGACTTCTCCGTCACCGGGGTCGTCGCCGGCCGCTGGGCCGAGACGGTGACCCCGCAGCTCACCGCCGCCGACGTACCGGCGGAGGAGATGGGCCGGCGCGCCGTCGACCTGCTGGTGGAGCGGCTCGACCATCCCGATGCCCCGCCCCGGCACCATCTGCTCGCGCCGCCGATCTCGCTGCGGGCCAGCACCGGGCCCGCCGGAACCGGTACGACGCCCTGACCGCACGCGCCCAAACCGCCTCACGCCACGTAGATCTCCTCACGCCACGTAAGCCCTCTCACCTCACGTAGATCTCCGCACATCACCGGGTGCGCGAACGCCCGACAGTGCCGTTCGCCGAGCCCGCTTCCTGCTCACCACCCCGTGCCCTCGGCACCCGCATGCCCAAAACAAAGGAACCCCTGCGATGAACAGCTCCTCCAGCCAGCGCCGTCTGACCGCCGCGGCCCTGACCGCCCTGGCCGTCGCCGTCAGTGCCACCGCCTGCTCCTCCGGCTCGGGCAGCACCGACACCAAGGGCACCGGCAGCGGTACCTACACCATCTGGGACCCCTACCCGCAGTTCGACAAGGGCTCGGCCTGGGCGAAGCTGCTCGACCAGTGCGGCACCAAGGCCGGGGTGAAGATCAAGCGGACCGCCTTCGACACCAGCGACCTCGGCAACAAGACGCTGCTGGCGGCCCAGCAGGGCAACTCGCCGGACGTCCTCATCGTCGACAACCCGGTGGTGTCGACCCTGGCCGAGGCGGGCGTGCTCACCACGACCGCCGACAACAAGCTGGACACCTCGAAGGTCGACCCCAACCTGCTCGCGGCCGGCCAGTCCGGCGGCAAGACCTACGGCACGCCCATCGGCGCCAACACCCTCGCCCTCTACTACAACAAGAAGGTGCTGAAGCAGGCCGGCGTCGACATCAGCTCGGTCAAGGACTGGAAGTCGCTGACGGCGGCGCTGGAGAAGGTCAAGAAGGCGGGCAAGAAGGGCATCACCTTCTCGGCGATCGGCACGGAGGAGGGCAGCTTCCAGTTCCTGCCCTGGTTCTGGGGATCGGGCGCCAAGCTGACCGAACTCGACTCCGCCCAGGCCGTGTCCGCGCTGACCCTGTGGAAGGACTGGCTGAAGAGCGGCTACGCCCCCAACTCGGTGCTCAACAACACCCAGACCACCAGCTGGCAGGAGTTCGCCGGCGGCGACTACGCGTTCAGCGAGAACGGCACCTGGCAGCTCGCCAATGCCAAGAAGGCCGGCCTCGACTACGGGGTGCTGCCCATTCCCGGCGCAGGCGGAGGCAATGCCTCGGCCCCGACCGGCGGCGAGTTCATGACCATCCCGGTGCAGCAGGACACCGGCCGCTACGCCACCTCCCAGAAGCTGGCGACCTGCCTGACCAGCACCGACAACCTCAACGACACCGACACCACCCTGTCCTACGTGGCCCCCACCAGTGAGGTCCAGGACAAGCAGGTGGCCGCGAACGCCGAGCTGAAGCCGTGGGTGGAGGCGGTCAAGGCGGCCAAGGGCCGCACCAGTGACGACCTGGGCACCAAGTACCCCAAGATCTCCGAGCAGATGTGGAAGGCCGTCCAGTCCGCCCTGAGCGGCTCCAAGTCGCCCAAGGACGCGCTCTCCTCGGCTCAGACCGCGGCCAAGTGACGTGAGCCCGATGAAGCAGACGACACATCCGCCGGACCACCGGTCCGCGGGCGTCCGGAACGGGGCGGCCCTCGCTGCCCCGACCCCGGCCCGCAGCAGGAAGCGCCGCCGGCCCACCTCCACACAGTGGGCCGCCTGGGGATTCCTCGCCCCGGTGACCGTCTACCTCGCCCTCTTCTACGCCTATCCGCTCTACCGCAACCTCGACCTGAGCCTGCGCAACTACACCGTCCGCTCCTTCGTCCAGGGCGACGCCCCGTTCACCGGACTGGACAACTACCAGAAGGTCTTCGACGACCCGACCTTCGCCCCGGCCTTGCTGCACACCGCGGTGTTCACCGCCGTATGTCTGGTCTTCCAGTACGCCATCGGGCTGGCCCTCGCGGTCTTCTTCCATCAGCACTTCCGGCTGTCGGCCACCCTGCGCGCCCTGTTCCTGGTGCCCTGGCTGCTGCCGCTGATCGTCTCCGCCTCCACCTGGTCGTGGATGCTCAACAGCGACTCCGGAATCGTCAACGCCACCCTGCACGCCGTCGGCATCGGGCCGGTGAACTGGCTGACCTCGCCGTCCTGGTCGCTGATCTCGGTGATCATCGCGAACATCTGGATCGGCGTCCCGTTCAACCTGGTCGTGCTCCACAGCGGCCTGCAGTCCATCCCGGCCGGCCTGTACGAGGCCGCCGCCCTCGACGGGGCGGGTGCCTGGCGCCGCTTCTGGAGCATCACCTTCCCGCTGCTGCGCCCGGTGTCGGCGATCACCCTGCTCCTGGGGCTGGTCTACACGCTCAAGGTCTTCGACATCATCTGGATCATGACCAAGGGCGGCCCGGTGGACTCGTCCACCACCTTCGCCACCTGGTCCTACCAGCTCGGTTTCGGCAACCTCCTGCCTGCCTTCGGCCCCGGTGCCGCCGTCGGCAACCTGCTCGTCGTCGCGGCGCTCGTCTTCGGCCTGGTGTACCTGAGAGTCCAGCGAAAGCAGGCGCTGTCATGAACCGACGCATCAGCCGCACGTGGTGGAAGACGGCCATCGGTCTGCTGCTGACGGCAGCCATGCTCTTCCCGGTCTACTGGATGCTGAACGTGTCCTTCACCCGCGACCAGGACATGCGCAAGAGCCCCCCCGACCTGTTCCCCCGCCACAGCACCCTGGCCGGCTACCGCACCGTCCTCGACGAGCAGTTGCCGTATCTGGGCACCAGCCTCGCCATCGGCCTGGGCACGGTGGTGCTGACCGTGGCCCTGTCCGCACCCGCCGGCTACGCACTGGCCAAGCTGCGCCCGCGCGGCGGCGGCTTGCTGAGCTTCGTCCTGCTGGCTGCCCAGATGATCCCCGGCATCATCATGGCGATGGGCTTCTACGCCATCTACCTCCAGCTGGGCCTGCTCCAGTCCGTCCCCGGCCTGATCGTCGCCGACTCCACCCTGGCCGTGCCGTTCGCTGTGCTGATCTTCACCGCGTTCATGTCCGGCATCCCCGGCGAACTGCTCCAGGCCGCGCAGATGGACGGAGCAACGGCCCTGCGGACCTTCCGGTCCGTCGTGCTGCCCATGAGCCGCAACGCCGTCGTCACGGTGTCGCTGTTCGCCTTCCTGTGGTCCTGGTCGGACTTCGTCTTCGCCAGCACCCTGGTCAACGGCGGCGCCCATGAGCCGATCACGCTCGGCATCTACCACTACATCGGCAACAACAACCAGCAGTGGAACGCCATCATGGCCACCGCCGTCGTGGCCTCGCTGCCCGCCGCGGTGATCCTCGTCCTCGCCCAGCGCTACGTCGCCGCCGGCGTGACCGCCGGCGCGGTCAAGGACTGAGTCCTCCCCACCCCACCACGACGGCTGAAGCCTCCGCGCGCCAGTCACCGTTGCCTCCTGCTCCAGAAACGAGTCACGCCCCATGACCGCCGTCCCGTCCGGCCCGGCCTTCTCCGTCCACGACATCCCGTTCAGCACCTACGGGTCCTGGTTCGACATCTCGCCCGTGGTGGCGGAGAGGACGTACGCCGAGGACCTCCACCTCGTCTCGCACCAGAACGGCATGCACGCCGTCCTGCGCCTGATCCCGGTGGACCCGGCCACCGGAGACCGGGCCGCCACCCGTGTGGAGGCGACACCCGGCCTGCTCAGCTGGATCGGCGAGAGCGGGCACGTCGACCTCGCCTACGAGTCCCCGGACACCGTACGGCTGCGGGGGAGCAGCCTGGGCGTCGGCGTCCTCGCCGCCGCGCACGCACTGACCCCGTTCAGCGGGACGTACTTCTTCCACGACCCGGCGGCGGACGCGCACGTGTTCACGTCGTACGAGACCGGACGCCGGTACCGCGTCACCGTGCTGTCCGGCACCATCGCCGACACGGCCGGAGGCCAGGTCCTGGGCAGCAGCGACCGCGGTCTCACCGTGACCGCGCAGGCGGACGGAGCCTGGGAGATAGCGATC
The DNA here is from genome assembly GCF_040303265.1 of Streptomyces sp. NPDC096040. Taxonomy (NCBI): domain Bacteria; kingdom Bacillati; phylum Actinomycetota; class Actinomycetes; order Kitasatosporales; family Streptomycetaceae; genus Streptomyces; species Streptomyces sp. NPDC096040. The sequence continues at coordinate 67,899 of NZ_JBEOTA010000012.1, read as the reverse complement.
GAGGAACTCGGCACCTCCCGCCCGCCGTACGCGTCCGCGGCGACCTTCGACGACATCGTGAGGTCCGTTCGGGGTGCGTTCGCGGACTTCGCCGACGCGGTGGCCCCCTGGCGCTCGTCCGCCACCCCGGCCGCCGAACTCGCCGCCTACGTCGCCTGGTCGGCGACCGTACGGCCGACGGGCCTGGTCACCCGGCCCGCCGTGCTGATGTCCAAGCACTGGATGGACAAGGTCTGGAGCTGGGACCACTGCTTCAACGCCCTTGCCCTGGCTCCGGGTTGCCCCGAACTCGCCCTGGACCAGTACCACCTGCCCTTCGACCACCAGGACGACAGCGGCGCCCTGCCCGACTCGGTCACCCACTCCGAGGTCCTGTACAACTTCGTCAAGCCGCCCATCCACGGCTGGGCCTTCGGCCACCTGCGCCGCCGGCTGTCGAGGCCTCTCGACCAGGCCGAACTGGCCGAGACATACGACCGGTTGGAGGGCTGGACCACCTTCTGGCTCACCGCGCGACGAGCCCCCGGCGCCGAACTGCCCTACTACCAGCACGGCAACGACAGCGGCTGGGACAACGCCACCACCTTCGACCCCGAGCGAGTCGTCGTCGCCGCCGACCTGGCCGCCTTCCTCGTCCTCCAGCTGCACGAACTCGCCGCCCTGGCAGAGGCGTTGGGCAAGCCGGACGAGGCGCGCCGATGGACGGCGACAGCCGAGCAGACCCAGACCGCGCTGCTCGACCAGCTCTGGACCGGCGACAGGTTCGTCGCCCGGTCGGCCGCCACCGGGGACACCTGGAACAGCGCCAGTCTCCTCGACATGATGCCCATCGTGCTGGGCGAACACCTGCCCGGCGAGGTCGGCAGTGCGCTGGCCGACCGCGTCAAGGCCCACCTGACGCCGTACGGCCTGGCCACTGAACTGACCACCTCACCGCACTACCTCGCCGACGGCTACTGGCGCGGCCCGATCTGGGCCCCCGCAACCGTCCTGATCGAGGACGGCCTGCGCCGCGCCGGCCACCAGCGGCTGGCCGACGACATCAGCGCCCGCTTCCGCGCCCTGTGCGAAACCCACGGGTTCGCGGAGAACTTCGACGCCCTCACCGGAACGGGCCTGCGCGACCGTGCCTACACCTGGACCGCCAGCAGCTACCTCCTGCTGGCCGAAGCACACGCCCACCGAGAGAGCCGCTGAGGGGCCGCCTCCCACACAGCCCCGGGGCCGTGACGAGCCCCGGTTCCTCCTCCATCCCCCTTCAGGAGCCGCACCATGAACTCGCCCACCACCCTGCCCGGACCAGCACCCCGAACCGGACGCCGAGCCATCCGGTCCGCCGCCGTCCTCGTGACCTCCCTGGCCGCGACCCTGGTACCGGCCGCCCCCTCCCGGGCCGCGGACACCAGCGTCACCGTCGACTTCGCCACCGCCGGAGGCGCCCCCACCTACCGCGCCTCCGGAATGATCTACGGCATGACGCCGAACGGCTCACTCCCGCAGGACCACTTCTTCAAGGACATCAAGTGGCACTTCATGCGGGCCGGCGGCGCCCAGCTCAACAGCGGCGGCTATGCCACCAGCCTCGCCGAGTACCAGACCCGCTGGAACTCGACCCTGGCGCAGTACAAGCGCACCGCCGCCCTCGGCGGCACCTTCGTGCTCCTGCCGCACGACCTGTGGGGCGCCGACAGCACCACCCACGTGGGCTGGCCCGGTGACAACGGCGACTGGACGCAGTTCGACAACTTCGTCACCCAGCTCATCAACGACGTCAGAGCCAACAACATGACAGTCCAGTGGGACCTGTGGAACGAGCCCGACGGCAGCGGCTTCTGGGGCGCCTCGCAGGCGCAGTACCTGCAGATGTGGTCGCGGTTCTACGCCCGCGTCCGGGCGGCGTTCCCGGGCCAGCTCATCGTCGGCCCCAGCATCGCCGGCCAGCCCACCTCCTCCAACAGCTGGTGGACCACGTATCTCAACTACGTCAAGGCGAACAACGTCGCCCCCGACATCTACAGCTGGCACGACGAACCCGCCGACCCCGTCCCGGGCGTCGCAAGCGCCAACTCCACCCTCGCCGCCGCGGGTCTGGCCAACACCCGCGCGTACCAGATCAACGAGTACGCCGCGCTGTCCCAGCAGAACCCCGGCGGCGGTGCCTGGTTCATCGGCCGCCTGGAGCGGGCCGGCGCCGACGGCCTGCGCGGCAACTGGGCATCCGGCACCGCTCTGCACGATGACGAGGCGAACCTGCTCACCAAGAACAGCGCGGGCCAGTACCTGCCGCTGGGCGAGTGGTTCATGTACCGCTACTACGGATCCCAGACCGGCAACATCGTCAACCTCGTCCCCGGCTCCGCCACCGACGGCCTCGCCACCAAGGACAACACCGCGAAGAACGCCAAGGTGCTGCTCGGCAGCAACGGCAACACCGGCAACGTCACGGTCAACCTCACCGGCCTGGGCACCACCTCGGTGGTGGAGAGCGGCAAGGTCCGTGCGGTCGTCCAGCGCGTCCCCTACAACAACGGCGCCGCGGTGGCAGGCCCGGAGACGATCTCCGACACCACCCTGACGGTCAGCAACAACGCGGCCTCGGTGAGCCTGCCCTGGAGCAACGCCAAGGACGGCTACACCGTCACCCTGCTCCCGCCGTCCAACACCACCGTCTCCACGGTCGCCGTCAGCGAGAACAGCGGCCAGTGCCTGGACGACACCAACCTGAGCACCGCCAACGGCACCCAGTACCAGCAGTGGAACTGCGAGGGCGGCTACCAGCAGATGCTCGACCTCAAGCCGGTGTCGGGCCGGACGAACACCTACACGGTCGTCAACGAGCTCAGCGGCAAGTGCCTCGACGTCTCCGGAGCCTCCACCACCGACGACGCCGCCGTCATCCAGTACACCTGCAACGGCCAGACCAATCAGATGTTCACCCTCAACCCCGTCACCGCACTCGGCAACAGCAACGACTACCAACTCGTCGCCGTCCACAGCGGCAAGTGCGTCGACGTCAGCGACGTCTCCACCGCTCCCGGTGCCCGGATCCACCAGTGGACCTGCGACCCCGCGAGCGCCCTGAGCACCAAGAAGAACCAGATCTGGCGCCTCCTCGGCAAGGACTGACGGCCGGCACCTCTGGAATGTCCCCCGGGCCGCACGGCCGTCCGGTATCGCTGTCGGACGGCCGCGTGCCTCGCCCGTCCCTGACGCGGCTGGCGCATCCGCTCGGCTCAGCGCGCCGCGCCGTTGACTCGCGTCTGCCGGCCGGTGGGAGCGGCAGCTGTGCTGGAGCGCAGCGAGATCGAGGGTGCCAGCAGGATGTGCCGAGGCGGGGTGTCCGGCGCGGCGATACGTTCCACCAGCAGGGAAACGGCCTTCTCGCCCATCTCCAGGGCCGGTACGTCCGCCGCGGTGAGCGGCGGACGGAAGTCATCGGCCCACGTCTTCGCCGCCACTCCGGTGATGGAGAAGTCGTACGGCACTTCGAGACCGGTGTCCGCCAGTGCCCTCTGGATGCCGGGCAGGGCGGCCTCGTTGATGGTGGTGACAGCGGTGAGGTCCGGGTGACTGCGCAGGAGCGTCGTGATGCATTCCTGGCCGGAACGGGCATCGTCCCCACACGGCACTTCGATGCCGTCGAGGCCGCGTTCCGCCAGGGCCTTCTCGAAACCCTCCCTGGCCCTGCGGGCGGGGCCGTAACCCGCCGCGATGAGTTCCGGGGACCGGGTGACCAGAGCCACCCGGCGGTGCCCGAGATCGGCGAGGTGCCGCACGCTGTGCTCGATCAGGCCGGCGTAGTCGACGTCGATCCAGGACATCTGCTGGTCGCCGGCCGTGTGCCCGATGCCGACGAAGGGCAGCCCGGCGTCCTGCAGGCGACCGACACGAGGATCCTCCAGGCGGATCTCCATGAGAATCACACCGTCCACGCGGCTCTCCGAGACCAACCGCTCGAAGGAACGGTCGTGATCCCCGCCGGAAGTGGACAGCAGCACATCCAGGTCCACCCGGGCGGCTGCGTCGACCACGCTGGCGACGAAGTCCAGTTGCATGTGCGTGAGCCGACTGCCGGCGGGCGGGACGACCAGACCGATCGTCCGGGTCCGCCCCTCCTTGAGGGCCCTCGCGGCCGCGTTGGGCCGATATCCCAACTCGTCGATCACGTCTTGGACACGCCTGCGGGTGCCGGCCGCGACAGGTCGTTTGCCGCTCAGCGCGTACGACACCGTGCTCCGTGACACGCCCGCGCGCCGGGCGATCTCCCCGATGTTCATGAAGCTCCCAAGAACTCACCCACAGGCCAGAAGAATACCTAGCGCGCAATGTTTCGTTCCTGGGGCAGGGGCTGGTCGCGGACCCGCCCGGCGGTGCCGAAGTGGCGTCGGGCTGCCGGGAACCGTCACGCGTTCCGCGTCTCACGCGGTACCGAAAGGGTGTGGAGCGAATCGATTCCATGCAAGCGCTTCGACATGAAGGTACGACCGGTGGATTGCGGGGTCAATGCTGTGCGCGAGGCGAATGCGGCGCCGCCGCGCGCATCGAAGCCCCGCCGCTTCGGCCAGTGCCTGCGACCCGGCCGCTCGTCCCCGGGGTTGCGTGTCTACGTCCCTGTTCGCCGGCATGATGGCGGGTCACCCCAGGTGATCCGGGCCGGGTTGTAGGACACACCCGATCGACCGGCCGCTCTTGCGCGGCAGGAGGTCGCGCCGCCACCTGCCTGCCGCCATGTCGGACCCGCTCGGGCGTGCCGATCCGTCCCGATACGCAGGAATCAGCCATCGAATCGATTCCGCGACAAGGTTCGGAGCAGAAGACTCCGCCCCCTTGACAGCCCTGCGAAATCGGGAGCACCGTCTCCCCCCGAAACCTCTCTGTAATCCCGCTGCAAAAACGGCACGCAAGCGCTTCCGGATCACTAGCGCCACCCACACAACCCGACTGGGTTGCGCCGACACGGTAGGGAGATGAGATGGGAACCACACGTGCAGGACGTCGCCCGCTGTCAGGACGCGGTGGCGTCCGACGGCTGTTCGCGGCGGTACGGCGCCGTGGCCGGCCGGAAAATGTGCCGGACCAGGAAGACGTCCGTCCGTCGGCGCCCTTGTCCCGTACTCGGCCGAAGACGTTCGTCAGGGCGGGGGCCGCAGCCGTGCTCGTCGCCGGCGCGCTGGTCGGCGCCACGGCCACGGCCGGCACAGCCCGGGCCGCCGCGGCCGGGCCGTGCGACCTCTACGCGGCCGGCGGGTCGCCCTGTGTGGCGGCGCACAGCACGACGCGGGCGCTGTACGCCTCGTACAACGGGCCGCTCTACCAGGTCCGGCGGGCCTCGGACAACACCACCCGGGACATCGGCCTGCTGAGTGCGGGCGGCTACGCCGACGCCGCGGCGCAGGACTCGTTCTGCTCGGGCACGACCTGCCTGATCACGATCATCTACGACCAGTCCGGGCGCAGCAACAACCTCACCCAGGCGCCCGGGGGCGGTGCCGCGGGCGGCCCCGACAACCTCGCGAACGCGACCGCCGCACCCACCACGGTGGGAGGTCACAAGGCCTACGGCGTTTTCGTGGCGCCCGGCACGGGTTACCGCAACAACCACACCAATGGCATCGCGACCGGGGACAACCCCGAGGGCATGTACGCGATCTTCGACGGCACGCACTACAACGGCGGGTGCTGCTTCGACTACGGCAACGCCGAGACGGACAGCAACGACGACGGCAACGGCACCATGGAGGCCATCTACTTCGGCAACATCAAGGTCTGGGGCTACGGTGCGGGCAACGGCCCCTGGATCATGGCCGATCTGGAGAACGGCCTGTTCTCCGGCGTCGATCAGCACTACAACGCCGGCGACCCGACCATCAACTACCGGTATACGACCGCCATCGTCAAGGGCGGGGCGAACCACTGGGCGATCCGCGGCGGCAACGCGCAGTCCGGCGGCCTGTCCACCTTCTACGACGGGCCGCGCCCCAACGTCTCGGGCTACAACCCGATGCGGAAGCAGGGTGCCATCATCCTGGGCATCGGCGGCGACAACAGCAAGGGCGCCCAAGGCACCTTCTACGAAGGCGTGATGACCTCCGGCTACCCGTCGGACGCCACCGAGAACGCGGTCCAGGCCAACATCACCGCGGCCGGATACGGCAACTCCTCCGGCGGGACGGGCACGGGTGCGCTGCATGCGGTGGGCGCGGGCAAGTGCCTGGACGTGCCGAACTCGTCCACCACGGCCGGCACACAGCTGCAGATCTGGGACTGCAGCGGCGGCGCCAACCAGACCTGGACCCGCACGTCCTCCAACCAGTTGACCGTCTACAGCGGCAGCAGCCAGATGTGCCTGGACGCGTACAACAACCAGACGTCCGCCGGTACCAAGGTGGTGACCTGGCCGTGCAACGGCGGGGCCAACCAGCAGTGGCAGGTGAACTCCGACGGCACCGTCACCGGCACGCAGTCCGGGCTCTGCCTCGACGTCACCGGCGCCTCCACGGCCAACGGCGCCCTGGCTGAACTCTGGCCGTGCAACGGTGGGTCGAACCAGCGCTGGAGTCTCACCTGACGTGAACGGCTCCCACCCGTGGCCGGCTGACCGCCGGCCACGGGGCGCGGCGCCGCCGGATGCAGGCGGCCACGACGGCGAAGAACGCCGCACGCCCCTGCCACCACCGGGCACACGCGTCACCACAGGAGGATGACGATGTCCAGAGCCAGAGTGCTCCGCGGCCTCTGGGCCGTCCCCGTACGTCTGCTCGCCCTACTGGCCGTGAGCGTGGCCACGGCCGGGGCCACGAGCGCCGTACCGGCCGAGCGTCAAGCGGCGGCCGCCGCCGTGTACGTGGCGCCGGGGGCGACCCCCGGCGGGGACGGCACCGCCCAGCGGCCGTTCGCCACCCTCGACCAGGCGCGACAGCCCGCGCACCAGCTCTCGGCCGATTCGGATGTCGTGGTCTACCTGGCCGGTGGCACCTACCGGTTGTCCCAGCCGCTGGCCTTCGGCTCCGGCGACGGCGGCCAGAACGGCCACACCATCAGCTACCAGGCCATGTCCGGGCAGCAGCCGGTCGTGACCGGCGCCCAGCAGGTAGCAGGTTGGCAGGTGCATGATCGGACCACAGTATCTGGTCGGTCCACGTCGGCAGCGGTGTGAGCACGTCAGTTGTACGTGAACGGCAAGGAGCCACCGCGGGCGCGATCCAGGTGCCCCGCTCCGGTTTCGCCTTCACGCAGACCGGCCTGACCATCACCGACTCCATCTGGGACTGCAACGGCGGCGCCAACCAGCAGTGGACCGCTCTGCCGGTCTCCTGAGCCTGATCGGGACCTCCGTCCCCACACACAAGGAGAATGATCGTTCATGTCCTGGCTCAACGAAGAGCCCCGTCTCCGCAAGGCTCTGGTCTCGGCAACCGGTCTGACGGTCGGCACGGTACTGGCCCTGGCCGCGACCGTGGCCCCCGCCGCACACGCGGCTTCCGGCACACTGGGCTCGGCCGCGGCCGGCAGCGGCCGCTATTTCGGCACCGCCGTGGCCGCCGGGAAGCTCGGCGACTCGACGTATTCCACGATTCTCGACCGGGAATTCAACATGATCACCCCGGAGAACGAGATGAAGTGGGACACCACCGAACCGTCCCGCGGCAACTTCAACTTCGGGCCCGGTGACCAGATCGTCAACCACGCCACCGCGCACGGGCAGCGGATGCGCGGCCACACGCTGGTCTGGCACTCCCAACTGCCCGGCTGGGTCAGCTCGATCACGGACGCGAACACCCTGCGCAGTGTCATGAACAACCACATCACCACGGAGATGAACCACTTCAAGGGCAAGATCTACGCCTGGGACGTGGTCAACGAAGCCTTCGCCGACGGAGGCAGCGGCCAGCACCGCAGCTCGGTGTTCCAGAACGTGCTCGGCAACGGCTTCATCGAGGAGGCGTTCCGCACCGCCCGAGCCACCGACTCCTCGGCCAAGCTCTGCTACAACGACTACAACATCGAGAACTGGACCGACGCCAAGACGCAGGGCGTCTACAACATGGTGCGCGACTTCAAGGCGCGCGGCGTGCCCATCGACTGCGTCGGCTTCCAGAGCCACTTCGGCGCCGGCGGCCCGCCGTCGAGCTTCCAGACCACCTTGTCCAACTTCGCCGCCCTCGGCGTCGACGTCCAGATCACCGAACTCGACATCGCCCAGGCGTCGCCCACCGCCTACGCCAACACGGTCCAGGCGTGCATGAACGTCCCCCGCTGCACCGGCATCACCACGTGGGGGATCAGGGACAGCGACTCATGGCGGACAGGGGAGAACCCGCTGCTGTTCGACAACAACGGCAACAAGAAGCCGGCCTACGACGCGGTCCTGTCCGCGCTGGGCGGCAGTACGGGGAACCCGGGGGGCATCGTCTCGGGCACGGTGTATTCGCTGAGCGATGTCGCTGCGGGTCGGGTGTTGGACGTACCGGGCAGCCAGTCGGCGAATGGCACGCCCCTGGAGATCTGGGATGGCAACGGTGGTGCGAATCAGCAGTAGCGGGCGAATCAGAACGGTGATGGCTCCTACACACTGACGAACATCGGCAGTGGGCGGGTTCTGGACGAGCCGGGTGGTCAGACGGGCAACGGCACGCGGATGGAGATCTGGGATGCCAACGGCGGTGCGAACCAGCACTGGCGGGCGAGCCGGAACGACGACGGTTCGTACACCTTGACCAACGTCGCTTCCGGCCGGGCGCTGGAGGTCCCCAGCGGGCAGAGCGCCAATGGGGCCCCGGTCCAGGTCTGGGACTCCAACGGCGGCGCCAACCAGCACTGGAACCTCAGGTGAGGTGATCGGCGCCCAGCGCGCGCTCCTGCCCCCCGGCACTGCGGCGAAGTACAGGTCGGGGGCCCTGGGAACGAAGTTCGTCACCGCGATGCTGAAGAACAACGGCACGTCGAGGTTCGCCCTCAAGGGCGGCGACGCCCAGTCAGGGGGCCTGACCACCCTGTGGGACGGCGGGCTTCCCGGCGGATACAGCCCCATGAAGAAACAAGGGGCCATCGTCCTGGGCAGCGGCGGCGACTGCTGCAAGCCCGGCGGCGGCGCCAACCTGAGCGCCGGCACCTTCTACGAGGGAGCCATCGTCGCCGGCTACCCCTCCGACGCGACAGACAACGCGGTGCAGGCCAGCATCACCGCCGCCGGCTACCGCTGACCCCCCGCTCCCAACTCGGCACAGGAGTCGATGACTTATGCCCAGGACCAACGAGAGAGCCAGGCGTCTTCGGCCGCTTCCGCTGCCGCTGCCGTCCCCGCGCAGAACCCTGGCGCTCATCTTCTCGGCCGTGCTGCTGACCGTGACCGCCCCCCTGCTCTCCCTCGGCACGGCGCAGCCCGCCGCCGCGCTCGGCAACGGGCTCGCGCCGACCCCGCAGATGGGCTTCAACGACTGGAACGCGTACGGCTGCGGTGTCTCCGAGTCGCTGATCAAGTCCACCGCGCAGGCGATGCACACCAACGGCATGCAGGCGGCGGGCTACTCGTACGTCAACATCGACGACTGCTGGATGACCCACAGTCGTGATTCCGGCGGCCGTCTGGTGCCGGACCCGGCCAAGTTCCCCGACGGTATCAAGGGCACCGCGGACTACGTGCACTCGCTGGGGCTGAAGCTGGGGATCTACGAGGACGCGGGCACCGCGACCTGCGCCGGGTACCCGGGCAGCCTGGGGCACGAGACCACGGACGCGCAGTCGTTCGCGTCGTGGGGTGTGGACTATCTGAAGTACGACAACTGCAACAACGCCGGGGCGCCGGCGCAGAGCCGGTACACCGCCATGCGGGACGCGCTGGCGGCCACCGGACGGCCGATCCTGTACAGCCTGTGCAACTGGGGCCAGGAGAACGTGTGGACCTGGGGTGCGGGCGTGGGCAACAGCTGGCGCACCACCGGGGACATCAACGCGAGCTTCTCCAGCATGCTGTCGATCTTCCACAGCAACGTGGGACTGGCCTCCTACGCCGGCCCCGGCCACTGGAACGACCCAGACATGCTGGAGGTCGGCAACGGCTCGATGACGGCCACCGAGAGCCGCAGCGAGTTCAGTCTGTGGGCGGAGATGGCCGCGCCGCTGATCGCGGGCACCGACATCCCCTCGGCCAGTGCGGACACCTTGTCCACCCTGACCAACTCCCGGGTGATCGCCGTGGACCAGGACTCCCTGGGCAGACAGGGCACCATGGTGTCGTCCGCGGGCGGCCTGGACGTGCTGGCCAAGCCGCTGGCGGGCGGGGACGTGTCGGTGGCGCTGTTCAATGAGACGGGCTCGACGGCGACCATCTCCACCACCGCGGACGCGATCGGGAAGACCGGGGCGTCCGCCTACACCCTGACCGACCTGTGGTCGGGGGCGTCCTCGACCACCTCGGGCACGATCAGCGCCTCGGTCCCTGCGCACGGCACGGTGATGTACCGGGTCGCGGGCGGCACCGGCGGCGGAGGGTCCGCCGTGACCGGTGAGCTGCACGCGGTGGGTGCGGGCAAGTGCCTGGACGTACCGAACTCGACCACGACCGCCGGCACCCAGGTGGAGATCTGGAGCTGCAACGGCGGGGTCAACCAGATCTGGACGCACTCGACGTCCAGCCGGCTCACCGTCTACTCAGGCAGCGGCCAGATGTGCCTGGACGCCGACAACAACCAGACCACCGCTGGGACGAAGGTGCAGATCTGGCCCTGCAACGGCCAGACCAACCAGCAGTGGAGGCGGAATTCCAACGGAACGATCACCGGCGTGCAGTCCGGTCTGTGCCTGGACGTCACAGGAGCGGCCACCGCCGACGGAACCCTCGCCGAGCTGTGGACCTGCAACGGCAACAGCAACCAGCAGTGGACGCTGGGATGAGGCTCCCGTGCTTTTCGCCGGGCCCCACAGAGGAGGTCTCCATGCTCAAGCCGGCCGCCGGCCGCCAGCCGCCGACGAAGGCGGTTCACAGCCGTGTACCTGTTCGCCCTGGCGATCGTCCTGGCCGTCCCGGCGGTAGTCCCCGGTCTCGTTCTCGTCCGGTACGAAGGGAGGGCCGACCGGGATCGGGTAGGCGATGTTGACGTAGATGTGCCGCCCGTGGTCGCGCAGCTGCCAGTGGGACGGTACGAGCAGCGAGGCTCAGCCACTGTCGTCGAACTCCCCGGCCTCGAACCCGTGCGGCTCCGGACGCAGCGTCGGCGAGAACCGGAACGCGCACTGCCCGCTCAGGTCGATTCTGGGGAGCGTCGGAGTTCAGGGCCGCACGCGGTGCGAGCCTGCCGTAGCCGGGTGGGTGGTCCTCGAAGCAGTGCACGGACGTACATAAGCCTCCGATCGAAGCGATCGCGGGTGATGCGCGCGACCGTGACCCCCACGCTCTGGAAGCCCTTGAGGATGGCCGTGGACTTCGCGTACACGGTCGCGTAGTCGTCCGACGTCGACAGGCCGACGGGTACGTTCGGGCCGGTGATGAAGTTGTCGTTGGGATCCGCCCAGTTCACTCCGTGGAACTGGCTGGGGGCCGACACCGCCGGGGCGGACTGCGTCGCTGTGGCGGCCTGGGCGGTGCCTCCGGTCAGCAGTCCCAGCAGCGCCAGGGTCGAGGCCGTCGCGCCGGCGATCAGGCCCCGGGCGGTGAGGAGGTGTCTGCGGTCGGCGCCCCGCGGGCTGTCCGAGCCGTCGGGAGTGTTCGCCTGCCGATCGGCCACTGGATGTTCCCGGTGGCGTGACAGGCGCGCTGTCGTGGTGTTCACGAAGTCTCCTTGCGAGGTGGGGGAATCGCCGCCGCGATCGGCGGCCGGAGCACGGGAGTCGGGGCACGGCGGAGCCGCTGCGCCGCCGGCGACTGCCGGGCGCGGCCGCCGTGGCGGCGGGCAGGTGGACGACCGGCACCACGCTGCTGACCGTCACAGGTGGTGCCGCCTCCTGGTGGGGAGACCGGCACCACCCGCCTTTCCCTGCGGATTCGCGTGGATCAGCCCAGGGTCCATCGCTGGTTGTCGGATCGCCGTGGCGACGACACTCAGGCAGCCTGGACGGCGTCAGCGTGGCAACCGATGCCGGCCGGGCGACGCATGCGAAGGGCCTGTGTCCCGTGGCCGGAACGGTCGTGCTGAAGACGTGGTTTCGGCCTCGCGCAGTCACGGGGCCGGGGCGGGCTTCGCCGTCCGCTCCCGGCCCGCACAGGTCACTGCACGGTGAAGGTCCACTGGAGGTTGGTGCTGCCGTTCCAGTGCCATTGCTTGGTGACGGAGCCGGAAGTGACCTGGCCGCCGCCGTCGAGGACGAGGCCGGTGGAGCGGTTGGCAATGCTGTAGCAGCCGTTGCCGCGGTCTGTGATCTGCCACTGCTGGTTGTTGCCGCCGTTCCAGGGGGCCTGCTGGGCCGCCGCCCCGTCGCTGGTGGCACCCCAGCCGTCGGCGGCCATGCCGTTGGTGCGGTTGACCAGGCGGTAGTAACCGTTGCCCAGGTCGACGGCCTGCCACTGCTGGTTGTCGCCGCCGTTCCAGGTCCACTGGATGAGGTCGCTGCCGTAGGCGACGTTGCCGCCGCTGTCCAGGGCCAGCCCGTCGGTGAGGTTGGTGACGCGAAGGTACGAGGTCGGGTTGAAGATCACCTTCAGCGAGGTGATGGCGTCGTTGTTGCCGGTGTTGCGCAGGTCGGGGTTGTCGGCGCTGAACGTCCAGGACGTGCCGGAGAAGTTGTCCCCCGAGTAGCCGATGACCTGGTAGCCGGCGGATATCTTCAAGGAGGAGATCGAGCGTGCCCCGAGCCCGGCGCTCTGCAGCTGCGCGGCGGTGTAGCCGCCCAGCACGAGCCTGGCCGCCGAGCCCCCGTACCGGACATCGCTGTACGCGTCGGCGACACCGCTTTCGGTGAGAGGCGGAATCTGGCCGGAGAAGGTGAACTTCAGCACGTACGCGAGGGCGTTGAACGGCGCCGAGGACGACGGAAGGCTGATCTGCAGTCCGCCGCTGCTCTGCGTCGGCGTGGGCAGTTTGATGTACGTACCGCTGTTGGCGTCCAGCAGCTGCACGGACGACAGTGACGTGAGGTCGATGCGTCCGCTCGCCAGAGTGGTGATCGTCGTGGAGCTGCCCGGCCAGCCCAGAACCGTCGCGTACAGGACGTTGTCGGCCTTGTTGCGGGTGAACCGGAAGTCCTTGTTCCTCCCGGCCACGGGGGCCGTGAAGGAGCCTCCGCCCATCTTGGTCGGGCCCTCGCCGTAGGCGGTCCAGGCGCGGGTGGCGTACAGGGACTCGCCGAAGCGCTTGAGGTAGTCGCCGAGGCCGAGCAGGACGTCCTTCTGGCCCTGGGGGATGGTGCCGTCGGCCATGGGGGCGATGTTGAGCAGCATGTTGCCGTTCTTGCTGATCCGGTCGATCAGCGAGTGCAGCATCTGGGTGGTGGAGTAGTAGCCGATGCCGACGGTGTAACACCAGCTGGAGTTGCTGAGGCTGTCGTCGGTCAGCCAGTAGGGGTTGGTGATGTCGGCCGGCCCGCCGCGCTCGTAGTCGAACATCTCGCCGTTGTTGTCGTAGCCGTCTTTGTAGGTGGCCACGACCTCTTTGCCCCAGGAGTTGGCCTGGTTGTAGTAGTAGGAAAGGAAGTTCAGCCGCTGGGTCTCGTCGACCAGGCTCAGGTCGAAGTCCTCCCACAGGATGTCCGGCTGTGCCAGGTCCACGACCTCCTTGAGCTTGTCGTACCACAGCTGGTTCTCCGCGGCGGTGTCGAGCTGACCGTAGAGCTTCTTCAGGCTGGTGGTCGGCTGCGCGGGCACGTGGTCGTAGTAGCCGTTGAAGTTGAACGCGTGGTGCATGGCCACCAGCAGTTTCAGGCCCTTGCCCCGGATGGCGTCACGGAACAGCGCCAGCAGGTTCAGACCCGGCCCGTGCCTGACGGAGTTCCACTCGTTGGCCGAGCTGTTCCACATCGAGAACCCGTCGTGGTGTTCGGACACCGGTCCGGCGAACTTCGCGCCCGCGTCCACGAACAGCTGCGCCCAGGCGTCCGGGTCGAACTTGCCGCCCCGGGAGACCAGTTCGGGCGCGAACTGCACCCAGTTGCCCGCCTTGTCGGGGGCCCCGTCGAGGAAGTTGTTGTACGGCCACACCGAGGGGTCGCCGTAGGTGGCGACGTGGTGGGCGTTGGCGGCCATCCCCGAGTTGTACATGTTCCGCGGGTACCACTCGTTGTCGTAGGCCGGGACGCTGAAGGCACCCCAGTGGAAGTAGATCCCGAACTTCGCGTCCTGGAACCACTCCGGCGCCGCCGGGTGCTGGTCCACCGACGCCCACGTGGGCGAGTACGACGACGGAGCCGCCAGCGCCCTCGCCGTCCCGACTGTGAGGTCCGCCGTGACGGCGGCGACGACACCGGCGGCACTCGACAGGAACACACGTCTGCTGATCGTCATAGCGGAACCCTTCGTCGATTCACATGGAGGCGCGTAGGAGCTGGACGCGACGAACTCACGTGGACGTCCTGGTCTGGAAGGCGTGCTTGTCCGGAGCTGTGGACGCGGACGAGGGGGCACACGTCGCGGGTGCCTGCCCATGCCGCGCTCAGGTCACTGTGCGCTTGCCGTCAGTAGTGCTACGGAGCCTGCCGGGCAGGCAGGGGCAGTGGAGGCCCCACATCTGGGCCACGACCGGCCAGTTGCCCGCTCGTGTGCCGGTCGCCGGCCGGCATGGCGCGGCAGGTGCCTGCCGACCCGCTCGCGTCGTCGGCAGCGGCGTGCTGCTCCGGATGGACCCGCCGGATGCCGGGTCGGCGGGCTGACTCGAGCGCTGCTGTTCTCCGCCGGGACAGCCGGCTCCGTCGGCGAGGGCCCTCGCCGACGCCCCTTCTTCTGCCGTCGCGTTGCTTGCCGTTCGATTCTGTCGCACTGCAACGCTTGCCTATGGAACGCTCGCCGACGACGGCGCAGCGATGGTGAATCGATACATGGGATGGATGTCGCGTGCGCCCATAGGATCCTCGCAGTGCGGCCTTGTGTCCAACTCGCTGAAACAGATGGGAGCATGCCTCGACCGAGGGGGACGGTCAAGAGTCGCGGCACACAACTGCCGTAACACACATGGGATGTCTCATTCTCCTGTGTGCGTTCGTGACGCCATGTCGGAGAGGGGCGTCGAGACCCTTGACTGTGCGGTTGTGAAGTAGTTCCCTGTGTCTCGCGTTTGATTGTGCGTCATCTTGGTGGGTGCGGCGGCCATGGGATGAGACCGTCCGGTTCGTTGCGCGAGTGACACCGGCGTGAGCAGTCGCAGGCAGAGGGGGACGCGTCCCGCGGGGGCCGGCCCTCTCCGCGCGGACGGAACGTGCCGCACGGCCGCCCGCGGCCGCACCTACGACCGAAAGCGCTGTCATGTCCAGCTGCGGTACCGGCACAGCATCCTCGACGGTTTCTTCGCCGGTACCGGCTTCGGTCTGACCACGATGTGCCGAAGTCGGCAATCCTCACCGACGTCTACCGAAGGGGGAGGGCCTCGCCGGAGCGCAGGTGTTCTCTCAGCCACTGTTCGGTGTTGCTCACGTGCAGCAGCGCGGCGGCCTGGCTCAGAGCGGCGTCGCGGGTGGACAGAGCGTTGAAGATCGCCTCGTGCTCGGCGAGGGTGCGGTCCGAGGCCTGGGCGTCGAGCAGGCCGCGCCAGATGCGGGCGCGCAGGGTGCGGCCGGAGATGCTCTCCAGAAGGGTGAGCAGGGTC
The DNA here is from genome assembly GCF_040303265.1 of Streptomyces sp. NPDC096040. Taxonomy (NCBI): domain Bacteria; kingdom Bacillati; phylum Actinomycetota; class Actinomycetes; order Kitasatosporales; family Streptomycetaceae; genus Streptomyces; species Streptomyces sp. NPDC096040. The sequence goes on along the minus strand of NZ_JBEOTA010000012.1, from coordinate 52,174 downwards.
TCGTTGCCGGCGGCGGAGACGACCGCGTGATGGAAGGCGGCGTCGTGTGTGGTGAGCTGCTCGGGCTCGTCGCGGGCCTCGCGCATGGCGTCGAGGTGGCGCTTTATCTCGGCCAGCTGGGCGTCGTTGATCCGGGTGGCGGCCAGGGCGGTGGTGACCGGTTCCAGGAGCCGTCGTACCTCCATGAGGTCCTGCAGGGCGGCCGAGTCGCCCTGCAGCAGTTCCACCGCACCGCCCAGACCTTCCAACAGCAGGCTCGGCTGCAGGCTGGTCACGTACGTGCCGTCGCCCCGCCGGACCTCCAGGACCCGCGCGACGGCCAGCGCCTTGACCGCCTCACGGGCCAGGTTGCGGGACAGGCCCAGCTGGGCCGCAAGGTCCGGCTCGGGCGGCAGCTTCGATCCCGGCGGCAGCGCACCCGTGCGGATCAGCTCACGGATCTGCGCAATGGCCTTGTCCGTCAGAGACACCGCGAACTCCTTCCGGGACCGCTCGCCGTGGGCACGTCCGACCTGATCAGCCCTTGGGCACGGAGATCGTCCCAGAGGCCGTCGGGGATGCGCCCGCGGTGGAGTTCCACGTTTCGTACGACCTGTTCCGGAGTCCGCATGCCGAGGGTGACGTTAATGATAGTGCGATGCCTGAGGGGGAAGGCGATGGCGGCGGCCGGCAGGCTCGTGCCGTGGGCGGCACAGACCTCGGCGATCGCCAGAGCGCGGGCCACCAGATCAGAGGGAGCGTCCTGGTAATCGTACTTCATGCCCTCGGCGGGGCGGTCGCGGGAGAGCAGTCCCGAGTTGAACACGCCCACGGCCACCACGCTCTTGCCGAGTGCCTGCGCGGCGGGCAGGACGTCGTCGAGGGCGGACTGGTCGAGGAGGGTGTAGCGCCCCGCGAGCATCACCACGTCGGCTGCGGTCTCACGCAGGAAGCGGGCGAGCATGCCCGACTGGTTCATGCCGGCGCCGATCGCGCCGATCACCCCCTGGCCGCGCAGTTCGGCCAGAGCGGGCATGGCCTCCTCGGCGGCCTGCCGCCAGTGGTCGTCCGGATCGTGCAGGTAGACGACGTCCAGGCGGTCCAGGCCGGTGCGTTCCAGGGTCGCCTCGATGGAGCGCAGCACTCCGTCGCGGCTGAAGTCCCACTGCCTGCGCAGGTCGTCCCGCACCACGAAGCCCTCGCTGTCGACCCCGCGCGGCCGCTCGTTGGGGACGAGCAGGCGGCCGACCTTGGAGGAGACGACGTACTCGTCGCGCGGACGGCCCCGCAGGGCGGCCCCCAGGCGTCGCTCGGAGAGACCGAGCCCGTAGTGCGGTGCCGTGTCGAAGTACCGGATGCCGGCCTCCCAGGCCGCCTCGATCGCGGCCTGCGCGTCCTGCGGAGGGGTCACTCGGTAGAGGTTGCCGATCACGGAGGCCCCGAAGCCGAGCTCCGTGAACTCGACGGGTGAGTTCGCGATCTGCCGATGCCTCATGGTCTGCCTGCTCACCTGTGCTCCTCCAGTGGTGCGATGTCGTCCGTCCGGCCGCAGGCCGGTCATCTTCTGACGGCGGCCGAGCCACCGGCCATGAGCGCCTCGACCTCGGCCAGCGAGGCCATGGAGACGTCACCGGGCGTGGTCATGGTCAGTGCGCCGTGGGCCGTGCCGTAGGCCAGAGCGCGTTGCAGGGCGGCGGCATCGAGGCGCGCCGCGGGCCTCGCGCCGGGCGCCGAGCCGTCCTCCGCGGCGTCGCCCGTCAGCAGTCCGTAGATCAGTCCGGCCGCGAATCCGTCGCCGGAGCCGATGCGGTCCAGGACGTGCAGACCGGGCATCTCGGGGCCACGGACACAGCCGGTCCGGGCCGACCAGGCGGCCGAGGACCAGTCGTTCACCCCGGCCGAGGGCACCGTGCGCACGGTCGTCGCCAGCACCTCGGCCTGGGGCAGGCACCCTGCCACCTCGGCCAGCGCGTCCCGCACCTCGTCCGCCTCGACCCGTACCGCCCCCGGGTACGGGCCTGCCAGGCCCAGGGCGCCCACGACGACGTCGGCGTGGCGGGCGAGCCGCAGGTCGGCCTCGCGCGCCCGGTCCGCGCCGCCCCTGCCGGCCCAGAGACTGGGGCGGTAGTTGGGGTCGTAGGAGACCGTCACACCGTGCCGCCGCGCGGCTGCCATGGCCTCGTCCGCGACGTCCACGGTGGTGTCCGACAGACCGGCGAAGATACCGCCGGTGTGGAACCAACGCGGACCCGAGGCGAACACCGCGTCCCAGTCGACGTCTCCTTTGCGCAGCTGCGAGACGGCCGTGCCCGCGCGGTCGCTGACACCCAGTGCGCCTCGGATGCCGAAGCCGCGCTCGACGAAGTTCAGGCCGTTGCGTGCGCCGCGGCCGACGCCGTCCGCGGGCACCCAGCGGATCAGCGAGGTGTCGACCCCGCCCTGCAGGATCAGGTCCTCGACCAGCCGCCCCACCTGGTTGTCGGCGAGGGCGGTCACGACGGCCGTGCGCAGGCCGAAGCAGCGCCGCAGTCCGCGGACGACGTTGTACTCGCCGCCGCCCTCCCAGACCTGGAAGGTGCGGGCGGTGCGGATCCGCCCCTCGCCCGGGTCGAAGCGCAGCATCACCTCGCCGAGGGCCACCACGTCGGTCACGTCGCGCTCCTGTCCACCGCGTCTGCGGTCAGCCGGCGGATCTCCGCGTACTCGCCCCGCTCCAGATGGGCGGGGGTGGCCATCCAGCTGCCGCCGACGGCGAGGACCGCCGGATCGGCGAGGTAGGCGGCCATGCGGTAGGCGTCGATCCCGCCGGTCGGCACGAAACGCATTCGAGGGAAGGGGGCCGCGAGAGCCCGCAGCGTCCGCGGGCCGCCGAGCGGCTCGGCGGGGAAGAGCTTGACGGTGTCGAGGCCGGCCCGCAGGGCGCGCATCAGCTCGGTGGCGGTGGCGACGCCGGGCACCACGGGCACCCCCAGCTCGCGGCACCTGGCGACGACCTCCTCGTCGAAGCCGGGGGAGACCACGAAGCGGGCCCCGGCCGCCACGGCCCGCTCCGCCTGCTCGGGCGTGAGGACCGTGCCGGCGCCGACGGCGAGCCCGCCGTGGGCGGCCATCGTCTTGAGTACCTGCTCGGCGTGGGGGGTGCGGAAGGTGACCTCTGCGCACCGGGCGCCGCCCGCCGCGAGCGCGTCCGCCAGCGGGCCGGCGGTCGCCGCGGACGGCACGGTCAGCACCGGCAGGAGACGGGCTCCGGCCAGTACGGCGGCCAGGTCGACGGTCGGTTCGGCGGTCATCGGCCGAGCCATCCGCCGTCGACGGGCAGGACGACGCCGTGGACGTAGGCGGCGGCGTTGGAGGCGAGGAAGACCGTGGCGCCCGCCAGGTCGTCGGCGTCGCCCCACCGCCCGGCGGGGATGCGGTCCAGGATCGCTTCGCTGCGTACCGGGTCGTCCTGCAGGGCCTGGGTGTTGTCGGTGGCGATGTAGCCGGGGGCGAGTGCGTTGACGTTCACCCCCCGTGGGGCCCATTCGTTGGCCAGGGCCTTGGTCAGGCCGGCGATGCCGTGCTTGGCGGCGGTGTAGCCGGGGACGGTGATTCCGCCCTGGAAGCTGAGCAGCGAAGCCGTGAAGATGATCTTCCCCTGGCCGCGGGCCACCATCGACGCGCCGACCGCACGGGTCAGCGCGAACTGCGCGTTGAGGTTGACTTGAAGCACCAACGCCCAGTCCGAGTCGGTGTGTTCGGCGGCCGGAGTGCGGCGGATCGTGCCCGCGTTGTTGACCAGGATGTCCACCGGCCGTTCGCGCCCGGCGAGGTCCGCGCCCAGGGCCCGTACGGCCTCGGGGTCGGCGAAGTCGGTGCGAATCGCCTCGAAGGTGCGGCCCGCGGCGAGGACGTCCTTCTCCACCGCGCTGCCGGAGGCCTCCAGTGTGGCGCTGACGCCGATGACGTCCGCACCGGCCTGGGCGAGCGCGCGGGCCATGGCCCGGCCGATGCCGCGCCGGGCGCCGGTGACGACGGCGAGCTTCCCGGTGAGGTCGAAGGAGGTCATACGGCCACTCCCCGGGCGTCGTCGGTGCAGTCCACGAGGATCTTCATCACGTCGCCGCCGCCCTCCAGGGCCTCGAAAGCGGCGGGCGCCTGCGTGAGCGGCACGACCTTGCTGATCAGCCGCTCGGCCGGAATGGTGCCGTCGTCGACCAGGGTCACCGCCTTCTCGAAGTCGGAGCGGTCGTACAACCGGGCGCCCACGAGGGTGAGTTCGCGCCAGAAGAAGCGGTGCAGGTTCACCTCGCGGGGGCGGGGGTGGATGGCGACCAGGCACAACCGGCCGCGCACTCCCAGCACGTCGACGGCGGTGTCCACGCCGCCCTGCGCGCCGGAGACCTCGAAGGCGACGTCCGCGCCGGCGTCACCGGTCCACTGCCGGACCAGCTCGGGCACGTCGTCGGCCCCGGGGTCCCAGGTGGCCAGCCCCAACTCCACGGCGATCTTCCGCCGGTGCGGACTCAGCTCGACCACCCGGACGTTGGCTCCGGCCGCCTGCGCCACCAGGGCGATGAGAATGCCGACGGGGCCGCCGCCGACCACGACGGCTTTCTCGCCGTCGCGGACCCGGGCCCGGCCGATGTCGTGCACCGCGACCGCGGTGGGCTCCACGAGGGCGGCGTGGTCCAGGGGGAGGGCGCCGGGCAGCCGTACGAGGGTGGTGGCGGGCACGGTCCAGCGTTGCTGCATCGCGCCGGGGGAGTCGATGCCGATGAAGTCCAGATGCCGGCAGATGTGTTGATGGCCGGCGAGGCAGGCCGGGCAGGTCTCGTCCCAGCGCAACGGCATCACGGTAACCGCGTCACCGGGCGCCCAGCCCTCCACTCCCGCACCCACCCCCACGATCCGGCCGGACATCTCGTGTCCGAGGACCGCGGGCGTGGCGACCCGGGCGTCCATGTCGCCGTGGAAGATGTGCAGGTCGGTGCCGCAGATGCCGACGTAGGCGGGGGCGATCTCCACCTGGCCGGGGCCGGGGGGCGGGGTCTCGACGGGCGCGGTGTCCAGGGTGCGGGCGGCGAGGTAGCGGACTGCGAGTGTCATGGTGTTCTCAGGGTCCCTTCAGCGCGGACGCCGATGGTGAGCAGCAGGTTGGCGTAGGTGCGGATGTCGGCGGTGACGACGACGAGGGCGAGGTCGGGAGAGCGGGCGGCGTCGTAGAACTCGAAGCGGCCGAGCGTCTCGACCGGGACGGGCGCCAGCATCGAGCGGTACTCGGCGATGGCCGGCGGCTCCGGCTCGCCCTCGGGCGGCACCATCACGTGCGCCGACTCGACGGGCAGGGCGCGCAGCAGGACGTCGAGCACGGTGGTGACATCGAGCAGGCCCGGCGCCAGGTTGAGGTGGACGGTCCTGGCCCGCGGGCCGGTGGCCGTACTCGCCGGATAGTGGCCGTCGGCGAGCAGGACGCGCGCCCCGTGACCGGCGCCGGCCAGGGCTTCGAGGATGCCCGGGTGCAGGAGTTCGGTCAGGAGCATGGAGCCCCTCCCTTCCTTTCAGCGGGGTTGAGGCGGTAGAACGTGGTGGCCGTGCCGGCGAGGACCGCCGTGGTCTCGGCGGCGGAACAGCCGGCCAGGAGTTCCTCGACGGTGGCGGCCCACCGGTTCCAGCCGCCGGCGAGGACGCAGACCGGCCAGTCGGAGCCGAACATCAGCCGGTCGGGCCCGAAGGCCGCGAGCAGGACATCCCACACCGGCCGGATGTCGTCGACGGTCCACTTCTCGTGGTCGGCCTCGGTGACCAGACCCGACACCTTGCAGCGCACCTGGGGGTGCGCGGCCAGCTGCCGCACGCCCCGCTCCCAGTCGTCCAGGTCCTGCCGGGCGATGGGTGGCTTTCCGGCGTGGTCGAGGACCAGGGGAAGGCCGGGGAGGCGTTCGGCCAGGCGGATCGCCTGGGGGAACTGGTGGCTGCGGATGAGCACGTCGTACCCGAGGCCGCGTTCGCCCACCGCCCGCAGTCCCCGCTCCACCGAAGGCTGTTGCAGCCAGTCGGGATCGGACTCCCCCTGGACGAGGTGACGTACGGCCCGCAGATACGTACCGGCGGGTCCGGCGCGCAGCGCGTCGAGTACGTCGCCGATCGCGGGGGACGTGAGGTCCGCCCAGCCGACGACCGCGCCGACGATCGGGTCGGTGTCGGCGAGGGTGAGGAACTCGCGTGTCTCCTCGACCGACGGCACGCACTGGACGAGCACCGTGCACTCCAGCCGCCGGCCTGCCACGGTCGCGGTCGCGGCCGAGCGCAGGTCGTCGGCGCCGAAGGAACGGCGGATGCGCTCGTGGCCGGGTTCGTCCAGCCAGGACTGGGGACGATGGTCCAGGTCCCACACGTGGTGGTGGGCGTCGACCAGGGGCAGCGGCTCAGACACGGGCGGACCAGACCGGGCCGTCGGGGTAGCTGTACTCCTTGAGCGACTCGGGGTGCATCTGAGCGCTCAGACCGGGGAGGGTCGGGGCGAGGTAGTGCCCGTCGACGATGCGGACGGGGTCGACGAAGTGCTCGTGCAGGTGGTCGACGTACTCGATGACCCGGTCGTCGGTGGTGCCGGAGACGGCGACGTAGTCGAACATCGACAGGTGCTGCACCATCTCGCACAGGCCGACCCCGCCGGCGTGCGGGCAGACCGGCACGCCGAACTTCGCGGCGAGCAGCAGGATCGCGATGTTCTCGTTGACGCCGCCGACGCGGGCGGAGTCGATCTGCACGATGTCCACCGCCCCGGCCTGCAGCAGCTGCTTGAAGACGACCCGGTTGGCGATGTGCTCGCCGGTGGCGACCTTGATGGGGCTGACGCCCTTGCGTACGGCGGCGTGGCCGAGGATGTCGTCGGGTGAGGTGGGCTCCTCGATCCAGTACGGGTCGTAGGGGGCCAGGGCGCGCATCCAGTCGATGGCCGGGGCGACATCCCATCTCTGGTTGGCGTCTACGGCGATGCGAATGCCGTCACCGACCGTCTCGCGGGCGACGCGCACACGCCGTACGTCGTCCTCCAGGGAGGCGCCGACCTTCAGCTTGATCTGGGTGAAGCCGTCCGCGACGGCCTCGCGGGCCAGGCGGGCCAGCTTCTCGTCGGAGTAGCCCAGCCAGCCGGGGGTGGTGGTGTAGGCCGGGTAGCCGCGCTCCAGCAGACGGGCGATGCGCTGTTCGCGGCCCGGTTCGGCACGGCGCAGGATGTCCAGGGCCCCCTCGGGGGTGAGGGCGTCGGACAGCCAGCGGAAGTCGACCTGGGCGACCAGTTCCTCGGGCGACATCTCGCCGAGGAAGCGCCACACGGGCTTGCCCGCCCGCTTGGCGGCGAGGTCCCAGGCGGCGTTGACTACCGCTCCGGTGGCCATGTGGATGGCACCCTTCTCCGGCCCCAGCCAGCGCAGTTGGGGATCGTGCACGAGGGAACGGGAGAACGCTCCGAGGTCGCCGCAGACCTCCTCGACGGACAGACCGACCACGTGCGGGGTGAGGGCCGCGATGGCGGAGGCCTGTACGTCGTTGCCGCGGCCGGTGGTGAAGGCGAGCGCGTGGCCCTCCAGTCCGTCACCGGCGTCGGTGCGCAGGACCACGTAGGCGGCGGAGTAGTCGGGCTCGGGGTTCATGGCGTCCGAGCCGTCGAGGTGTTCGGAGGTTGGGAACCGCACGTCCAGTACGTCCAGGGCGGTGATGCGGGCGGATGAGGGCACGGTGGAGGACATGGCGGCAACTCCTGTGAGGGGCAAGGGGGAATCGGTCCCCTTGCGACGAGACGTGAACGCGGCGGAGGTCGGGCGGCCGATGGGGCCGCCCGGGTCACTCCTGGACCTTGCCGCCGGTGATGCGTGAGATGGCGAGGGCGACCAGGATGATCAGGCCGTTGAGGGCGCCGATCCACTGGGCGGGGACGCCCGCCAGGGTGAGCACGTTCTGGATCATGAAGAGCAGCAGGATGCCGCAGAAGGCGCCGAACATGGTGCCCCTGCCGCCGTTGAGGCTGATGCCTCCGATGACGGCGGCGGCGAAGACGGTGAAGATGTAGCCGTTGCCCTGAGCGGAGGCGACCGAGGCGAGGCGTCCGGACAGCATCAGTCCGGCGAGGGCGGCGAGCACGCTGCCGGTGACGATGACGATCCACAGCACCCGGTCGGTGCGGATGCCGGCTGCCCTCGCCGCGTCGACGTTGCCGCCGATGGCGTACAGGGAGCGGCCGAAGCTGGTCCAGCCGAGCACGACGATGGCGACGGCGAACAGCGCCAGGCAGATCCAGATGGAGGCGGGCATGCCGAACCATTCGGCGGTGCCGGTGTAGAGCATCGACTCCGGCAGCTGGAAGAAGGTCTGGCCGCCGGAGATGCCGGTGAGGATGCCGCGCAGCACGATGAGCATGCCGAGGGTGACGATGAAGCCGTTGAGGCCGAAGCGGATGATCAGCAGGGAGTTGATCACGCCGACGAGCGCGCCCACGGCGAGGGTGACGGGGATCGACCAGGCGCCCGGGAGCAGGCCGAGTCCGTGCCCGGCGCCGGCCGGGACGACCAGCCAGGCCGCGACGCCGGGCGCGAGGCCCATGGTGGACTCCAGGGACAGGTCCATCTTCTTGACGATCAGGATCATCGTCTGGGCGAGGACCAGCAGGGCCATCTCCGACATGGTCTGCAGGACGTTGATGAGGTTGTCGGCCTGCAGGAAGACGGGGTTGACGATCTGGCCGACGACCGCGATGACCACGATCGCGGGGACGAGGGCGAGGTCGCGCAGGCGGGCCAGGGGTATCCGGCCGCCGAGCAGCGCGGTGCGCTTCGGCTTCGGTTCCACGGCCTTGGCGGCGGTGTCCGCGAGGACGGTTTCAGGCATTGAGGTCCACTCCTTCCATCGCGGCCACGAGGTCGTGGTCGTGCCAGCCGCGGGCTATCTCTGTCGTTACCCGGCCCTGGAACATCACCAGGATCCGGTCGCACATGCGCAGGTCGTCGAGTTCGTCGGAGGCGATGAGCACTCCGGTGCCGGACTCGGCGGTCTCCTCGACCTTGCCGAGGAGGAACTCCTTGGAGCGCACGTCCACGCCGGCGGTCGGGTTGATCAGGACCAGCAGGCGGGGGTCGTCGGCGAGGGCGCGGGCCATGACGACCTTCTGCTGGTTGCCGCCGGAGAGGGAGGAGACGGGCAGATCGGGGCCCGGCGTCTTGATCGCCAGCTTCTCGATCATGTTGCCGGCGAGCCGGTCGCGTCGATCACGGCTGAGGAAGCCGTTCTTGCCGAGCCGGTGGGGCACGGACAGGGTGGCGTTGTCGGCGATCGACATGTCGGGTACGAAGCCCTGGTGGTGCCGGTCCTGCGGGACGAATCCGGCTCCGGCGGCGAGCGCGGCGGGCACGCTGCCGGGACGGGGGCGGTTGCCGGCGATCTCCACATCGCCGGTGGCGGCCGTCCGCAGCCCTACGACAGTCTCGGCGACCTCGGTGCGTCCGCTGGCGGCGGCACCGGCGAGGCCGACGATCTCGCCGGCGCCCACCTGGAAGGTGACATCACCGTAAGCGCCGTCACTGCCCAGTGCCTGCACGGACAGCGCGGGGGTGGCGGTGCGATCGACGGCGCTCGACCGCACCTGCTGCCGGTCGGCGGCCGCCTCACCGGTCATGGCGGCGACCAGCTCGGTGCGGGGGAGGTCCGCGACCGGAGCGGTCACGATGTGCCGGGCGTCGCGGAACACCGTCACCATGTCGCAGATCTCGTAGACCTCCTGCAGGTGGTGACTGATGAACAGGAAGGTCACGCCCTGGCGTTGCAGGTCGCGGATGCGGTCGAAGAGCCGGTTGATCGCCGCCGCGTCGAGCTGTGCGGTGGGCTCGTCGAGGATGATGAACCGGGCCCCGAAGGACAGCGCACGGGCGATCTCCACGAACTGCCGCTGCTCGACGCTCAGGTCCCCGGCCGGGGACTGCGGGTCGACCTCCACCGACCAGGTCGACAGCAGTTCCTGGGCCCGGCGGCGTACGCCGGTCCAGCTGATCAGCCGGCTGGGGCCGTGGTGGTGCCGGTTCAGGAAGAGGTTCTCGGCGACGGTCAGCGTGGGGATGATCGTCGACTTCTGGTAGACGCAGGCCACGCGCTGTCGCCAGGCGTCGCGGTCGCTGAGTCGTGGTGCGGGGCCGCCGCCGAAGGTGACCGTTCCCTCGTCCGGGGCGTGCAGGCCCGTCAGGACGGACACCAGGGTCGACTTGCCGGCCCCGTTGCGGCCGACGAGTGCGTGGGTCTCGCCGGGCCTGATGGTGATCCGGGCGCCGTTCAGGGCCACCGTCGGACCGAATCGTTTGACTATGCCCGTCGCCTCGACGACGGGCGGGGCTGCGGGGGCCCGCCCATCGTCCGCCGGGGCGGGCGCGGGGGTGACTGCTCGCTCCCCATCGCTCATCTCAACCGCCTTGTGCTGGTTAGCCGTTGGGTGCCTGACAGGGCCGGTCAGCCGAGGTTGTTGCCCCACAGCGACGTGTCGTCGCCCTTGACGCTGGGGACGCCGCCGTAGGTGCCGCCGTCGACGGTGACCAGGGGAGCGGAGAGCTGGTCCTCCAGCAGACCGTCACGGACCTGGATGATCGTGCTGTCGTGGTCGGTCTTGCCCGGCTTGAACGTCTTCCCTTCGATCGCCGCCTTGAGGTAGTACAGGGCGTACTTGGCGTACAGGTCGGCGGGCTGGGAGACGGTGGCGTCGATGTTGCCGGCCGCGATGTCCTTGAGCTCCTCGGGGATGCCGTCGTTGGACACGATGAAGACGTGCTTCTTGTCCTTCGGCCCCACCAGCAGGCCCTTCTGCTTGAGGACTTGGAGGGTGCCGGACAGGGCGAAGCTGGACTCCATGTAGACGCCCTTGATGTCGGGGTTGGCGGTCAGGTCCGTCTGCAGCTTCTGCGCGGCGACCGCGCCGTCCCAGTTGGTGGCCTCACCGAGCACCTTGACGCCCGGGTAGTTCTTCTTCATGCAGTCGTTGAACGCCTCGGTGCGGTCACGGCCGTTGATGGAGTCCAGGCCGCCCTCCAGCATGACGACCTTGCCCTTGCCGTTGAGCTTCGTGCCGAGGAACTGGCAGGCCTTCTCGCCGTAGGCGCGGTTGTCGGCCCGTACGACCATGAACACCTTGCCGCTGTCGGGGCGGGTGTCGATGGTGACGACGGGGATCTTCTTCGCCTCCAGCTGGGCGAGGGTCGGCGCGATGGCGGCGGTGTCCTGCGGGGCCATCGCGATGCCCTTGACACCCTGGCTGATGAAGGTCTGCGCGTTGGCGGTGAGCTTGGCGACGTCGTTCTGGGAGTTCGTCGTCTTGAGGGAGAGGCCGAGCTTCTTCGCGAAGTCGGGCGTGTACTTGATGTACGAGTTCCAGAAGTCGGTGTCGGACCGCGGGTAGTCGACGCCCACCAACGGGTCGCCGCTCGACGAGGCGGAGGTGCCGGAGCCGCTGCTGCAGGCGCTGAGCAGCGTCAGCGCACAGACGACGGAGGCGGTGGAGCTGAGTGCGGTTCTGAGTCTCATGGGTACTTCCTCGCGCTGGTCCCGGAGCGGGGTTGTTACGTCAGTGCGACGGCTGTGTGTCGCTGACGGATAGATGGGATGTTTATAGATTGGGCTCGGCGAGGTTGTCTAGTGGGTGAGCCGAAAGTGCCGGGGAATTGCTGCTAGATGATCTGGATGGGCCGCCGTCGTGTGATCTCGACAGGGAGATCCATCCCATCAATGATGCGTATTTGTGATGCGCTGACGGCTTGTCCGCGGACTTCCCGTGTGGCGGCGCATCCTTCGCGCGGCCCCCAGACATTCCATGTCTGCCGCCCTGGCAATGCGCTGATAGCTCCCATATATGGACAAAAGCGCGAGTCGATGCGTGTTTTCATCCCTGCACGCCAGTTGACATCCCCAGGAGACATGGCGGACCTTCATGCGTAACAAGCGGCGGCCCAGGCACAGCAGCCACGCGCCGACTTGTTTCCCCCGCGTTCCCCTGCCCCCTTCCGTACCCGGGATGTGCTCATGTCGAGTTCGATCAACAGACGCCGCTTCCTGGCCGGCGCCACCTTCGTCGCCGCGGCGGCCGTTGCCGGAGGCGTGTTCGGTGCCGGCATCGCCCAGGCGGCGCCCAGCAGCTACACGCCCGACTGGACCTCGGTCGACCAGCACCCGCCGGCTCCGGAGTGGTTCCAGGACGCGAAGTTCGGGATCTACTTCCACTGGGGCGTCTTCAGCGTTCCCGCCTACGACAGCGAGTGGTACCCGCGCAACATGTACCAGGCGGGAAGCAACGCGAACCAGCACCACATCGCGACCTACGGGGACCCGTCCGTGTGGCCGTACCACAACTTCATCAACGGGGCGAAGGACCGCGCTGGGAACACAGTGCAGTTCGCACCGAAGCTCACGTCGGCGGGCGGGAACTTCGACCCCGACGCGTGGGCGCAGCTGTTCGTCGACGCGGGAGCGAGGTTCGCCGGACCGGTCGCCGAACACCACGACGGCTTCTCCATGTGGAACAGCCAGGTCAACGAGTGGAACTCGGTCGCCAAGGGCCCGAAGCTCAACCTGCTGCAGCTGTTCACCACGGCGATCCGGGCCAAGGGGCTCAAGCTGCTGGTCGCCATGCACCACGCGTACAACTACAACGGCTTCTACGAGTACGCCCCCGCCCAGACCGATCCGAGCCTGAAGAAGCTCTACGGGCAGCTGGGCTCGGCCGCGGAGAACCAGCTCTGGTACGACAAGCTCAAGGAGGTCATCGACCTCTCCCAACCGGACATCCTGTGGCAGGACTTCAAACTGGACGCGGTCGACGAGACGCAGCGCCTGAACTTCCTGTCCTACTACTACAACCAGGCCAACGCCTGGGGCCGTGAGGTCGTCGCCACCTACAAGGACGGGTTCGACGACAAGGGCGAGGTGTTCGACTACGAGCGCGGCGGGCCGGCCGACCTCACCACCCCGTACTGGCTGACCGACGACAGCATCTCCAGCAGCAGTTGGTGCTACACGCAGGGCATCGGCTACTACAGCATCCAGCAGATGCTGCACTCGTTCATCGACCGGGTCAGCAAGAACGGCAACGTGCTGCTGAACATCGCGCCGATGGCCGACGGCACCATCCCCCAGGCGCAGAAGGACATCCTGCTCGGCATCGGCGACCACCTGAAGCGCTTCGGCGAGTCGGTCTACTCGACCCGCGCCTGGACGGTGTACGGCGAGGGCCCGACGAAGATGGGCGGCGGGGCCTTCACCAATCCGACGGCCGGCACGGCGCAGGACATCCGCTTCACCCGCAACAAGGCCGACAACGTCCTGTACGCCGCCGTCCTGGGCTGGCCCGGCAGCTCGCTGACGATCAAGACCCTCAGCTCGGACCGGATCAACGTCTCGTCGCTGACGTCGGTGAAGCTGCTCGGCTCCACCGCCGGCACCTACATCGACCTGCCCACGCCGACCCAGAACTCCTCCGGTCTCACGGTCACTTTGCCGTCCTCGGCGCCGTACAGTGCCAACGCCTACGTCCTGAAGCTCTCCTTCTCCGGCACCATCCCGGGCATGCGGCCGCTCGCCGGCGCCGTCGCCTTCACGGACGTCAACTACACCGGCAGCTCCGCCGCGTTCACCCTCGGCGACCACACCGCGGCCGACCTGACCGCGGCCGGACTGGGCACGCGCAACATCTCCTCCCTCCGTCCGGCCTCCGGCTACCAGGTGATCGGCTACTCCGGGGACAACTTCACCGGCACCGCCTGGACCTTCACCGCCGACAACCCCGACCTGCGGGTCACCGGCAACAACGACCAGATCACCTCACTGAAGGTCCAGTTCAACCCGTCGACGTACTTCCGGCTCACCAACGTCACCGACGGCCTTGCCCTGGACAGCGGCGGCAACGTCGCCTCCGGGTCCAACCTCAAGCAGTGGGGCTGGGACGGCAGCAACAACCTCCAGTGGCAGGCGGTCGATGTCGGCGGCGGCTACTACAGGCTGGTCAACCGCACCAACGGCATGGTCGCCGACGGCTGGGGCGCCACCGCCGACGGCTCCGCTGCCCAGCAGGCGCCGTGGAACGGCGGCACCAACCAGCAGTGGAAGATCACCCCCAGGGGCGGCAACAGCTACTCGATCGCCAACCGCACCACCGGCCTGGTCCTCGATGGCGGCGGCAACGTCGCCTCGGGGTCCGTCACCAAGCAGTGGACCTACGGCAGCAGCGCCAACCTCCTGTGGACCTTCACGGCGCTGTGACTCTGGCACCGCCGTGACAAGCGGCTGCTGCGGGCGCGCCCGCGGGACTGGGGACTTCCAGTCGCCAGACGTCTCGTACCGGCCGAGCGTGGTCAGCAGCAGCACTTCGGTGGCCCTGACGACCACGCGGGCCTGCCCGCCGGCGGTGACCGACGTGCTGCTGCTGGAGGCGACGACGGTGACGCCTTCGCAGCTGTATGCGCCGCACGTCAACCCGCGCCGCGCCTGCGGAGCATCGTGCTCCGGTTCTCTGTGGAACATGGCATGTCTACGGCAGCAGGAATCAGTTACGTCATCGAAGTTCAGGCCTAACGTTCGGCGCCTGGAGCCCAGAGGCAGGGCCGCGCCTGAAGCACTTGGGACCGCAGGCCCTCTGGCCGTCTCCACCGCCTCACCCCGACACATCAGAGCCACCCGAAACCGGGAGTACACCCATGTCGTCAGGAAGAAGACTGTCCCGTCGTACCCTGCTGGGCGCCGCGGGTGCCGCTGTGGCCGCGAGCGCGCTGCCCGTGGTTCCCGGCTTCTCCCGCCTGCTCACTCAGGCGGCCGCCGCGGACCTCCAAACCAATCTCAGCAACCTGGTCAACATGCGGTTCGGCATGTTCAACCACTTCAACCTGGGGACCTTCACGAACGAGGAGTGGGCGGCGCCGAACCAGAACCCGGCTCTGTTCGCTCCCACGGCGGTGGACTGTGCGCAGTGGGCCGCGGCGGCCGCGGCGGCGAAGATGAGCTACGGGGTGCTGACCACCAAGCACCACGACGGCTTCGCCCTGTGGCCCAGCGCCTACGGCACGCAGAACGTGGCCAACAGCTCCTACAAGCACGACATCGTGCGGCAGTACGTCGACGCGTTCCGTGCCCGGGGACTGAGGGTGGGCCTGTACTACTCGATCTGGGACCGCACCTACAACGTGCAGGCCTACGACAGCCGCCACGGCGTGCCCGCCGACCAGGAGATCCAGCCGGGCGACCTGACCTTCATACTGAACCAGATCACCGAACTGCTGACGAACTACGGCACCATCGACATGTTCGTCACCGACGGCTACGCCTGGCAGATGGGCCAGCAGGCGATCTCGTACCAGCGCATCCGGGAGCACGTGAAGTCGCTCCAGCCGGACATCGTCATGATCGACCACGGCGGGCTGTCGGTGCCCCTCCTCGGCGACGCGATCTACTTCGAGGAGCCGTTGGGCATTACGGCACCTGCGGGTAACACCTATGCGGCCCTGCAGGGGCAGACGATCAGCAACGGGTGGTTCTGGCATCCGACCACGCCGACCACCGACCCCATGAGCAAGGCGGCGATCCTGTCGCACCTGGCGGACCTGGAACCGAAGTACACCTCGTTCATCCTCAACTGCCCGCCCAACCGCGACGGTGTGCTGGACAACAACATCGTCACCCGGCTCGCCGAGGTCGGCGCCGCCTGGAGCCCGAACACCTCCCGCCCGCCACTGCCCGCACAGATGCCCCGCGCCGAACACCCCGTGACGCCCGTCAGCGCCTACGCCACCGGCGTCCACACCGGCGAGGGACCGCTCAACGCCATCGACGGACTCAGCGACAGAGGCTTCGAGACCTGCTGGTCCACCTGGAGCCTGGCGCTGCCGCAATCGATCACCATCGACCTGGGCGGCGTCTGGACCAACGTCTCCACCCTGGAGTACCTGCCCAAGCAGTGGAACCGCAACAACACCACCGACGGTGACATCACCTCCTACACCATCTCCGCCAGTACCGACGGCACGAACTTCACCCAGGTCGCCACCGGCACCTGGGCCGGCGACCGCGCCACCAAGGTGGCCGAATGGGCCGCCCGCAACGTGGGCTTCGTACGGATCCAGGCCAACGCGGCCACCGGCGGCTACGCCAACATGGGCGGCGTCAGGATCGGCGGGCGCACAGCCAAGCCCGTGCTTGTCTCCTCCGTATTGCCGGGCGACGGCACGGTCTACCGCATCGTCAACCGCAAGAGCGGCAAGGTCGCCGACGTGTACAACTTCGGCACCGCCAACGGCACCAACATCCAGCAGTGGCCGTGGCTGAACAACACCGCCCAGAAGTGGACCTTCGCCTCCACCGGAGACGGCTACTACGAGATCAAGAACATCAACAGCGGCAAGCTGATGGAGGTGGCCGGACTCTCGCGGGTGGACGGCGGGAACGTCTCCATCTACGGGGACAACAACGTTCCCCAGCAGCACTGGGCGGTCACGCCGACCGGCGACGGCTACTACTACCTCACCAACCGGCTGAGCGGACTGTCGCTCAACGTCGAAGGAGGCTCGACCGCCGACGGGGCCAACATCAACCAGTTCACCTACAACCGCGCGCCCGAGGAGCAGTGGCAGATCATCGCTTCCTAATGCTGTTGTCAAGCGGCTGCCGTGACCGGTGGTGTGACCTGGTAGCACCGTCGGTCACGGATCAGGGCCGAGATGACGTTAACGCGTCGGCGGGCGAGCGCGAGGGCGAGGACGACCTGGACGTGCTTCTTCCCCTCGGGCCGAGGGGTCGGCGCCCTGCACCGACCAGCCACCGGCCCTGGCCAGTTCCAGGGCCAGTGCGCCGGTGCCGCAGCCGATGTCGAGGACGGCCGCACCGGGGCCCGGGGTGTGCCGACGCGGTCCAGTACCGCCGGGAAGATCAGCTGCCGGGCCAGCCTCATGTCACGGTCGCGGTAGGCGGCCGCGGCCGCGGGGGTGTCCCAGGCGAGCCCCGGCGGCGGGTCGGTAGCGGTCATGGCCCGAGCCTTCTGGGTGGTGCCCGGCCCCCACCAGTCCCTCGACCGGGCGATTGCGGAAGCCGGTGCCGTCGCTCGCGCGGTAGCCGGGGTCACTGCGTTGCGGCGGCCTCCTGGGCGATCCGGTCGAACTGGGCGCCCATCGCCTCGGACAGCGCCCGGGCGGCGGAGAGCGGGCGCACCATCACCGTGAAGTCGTCGATCTTCCCGTTCTCGTCGAGGTGCAGGAAGTCGCAGCCCTGGAGCTTCTTGCCGGCGACCGTCGCCGTGAAGACGAGCGCGTGGTCCCGGCCGTCGGGGTTCGCGATCTCCCGTACGTAGGTGAAGTCCTCGAAGACCCGGGACACCGCGCGCAGGATCGCCGCGGTGATCGCCTTGCCCGGGTACGGCTTGAAGGCGACCGGGCTGGTGAAGACGACGTCGTCGGCCAGCAGGGCGGTCGCGGCGTCCATGTCGCCGCTCTCGACGGCCTTGCGGAAGGGATGCATGGGTCCACCTCACCTAGTCAAAAAGTTGAGTAATGGGATGCTAGCGTGCACCCATGGCTCTGCGGAATGCGGTGATGGCCGCCCTTCTGGAGGGCGAGGCCTCCGGGTACGACCTCGCGAAGGGATTCGACGCGACGGTCGCCAACTTCTGGACGGCCACGCCCCAGCAGCTCTACCGCGAACTGGAGCGCATGGAGGCCGAAGGACTGGTCTCCGCGCGCGTTGTGGAGCAGGAGCGCCGGCCCAACAAACGGCTGTTCTCGTTGACGGAGGCCGGCCGTGAGGCGGTGCGCGCGTATACCGCCGAGCCCCCGGCCCGGCCCTCGGTGGTCCGCGACGAACTCCTGGTCAAGGTGCAGTGCGCGGACGCCGGTGACATCGAGGCGGTCCGCGCGGCCGTCGCCGAGCGCATGGAGTGGGCCACCGCCAAACTGGCCCGCTACGAGCGGATACGCCGGCGCCTGCTCGCCGGGCGCTCGGAGGAGGCGTACTTCGCGGAGGCGGAGCGCGTCGGCCCCTACCTCACCCTGCTGCGCGGGATGTCCTTCGAGCGGGAGAACCTGCAGTGGGGGGAGCTGGCGCTGCGTCGACTGGAGCAGCGGGCGGCGGTTCATCATCAACAAAGTGAGTAGGTACAGGGACGGGGCGCCCGACTCGTCGGGCGCCCCGTCACCGGCCTCGGATCAGCAGGTCGCCACTCCCGGCAGCCACGCCGGGCCCTTGATGTAGATGTTCGTCATCCACGCGCCGTTGGTCAGCTTGGACCAGGCGTCGTTGGTGTAACCCTCGGCCGTCACCGTCTGGGCGTGGGCCTGGCACACCACGTTGACCGTCGTGGGCTGCGGGAAGTAGTCGACGACGCCGGCGTTCACATTGGGCTGGTTGTGCGTGCGCACCCCCGTGCCCCAGGTCTGGAACGCCGTGCTGCCCCCGCTCGGCGGCGGTGCGCTGTCGCCGCCGCAGTCCGGGATGCCGGGCAGCTCGGCCGGGCCCTTGATGTAGATGTTGGTCAGCCAGGAACCGTCGGCCAGTTTGGACCAGATGTCGTTGGTGTAGCCCTCGGCGGTCACCGTCTCCGCGTGCTCCTGGCACTGGACCGAGACCTGGGTCGGCCCGGCGAAGGTGTCCACGACGGAGGAGCGCACGCTCGGCGTGGAGTGGGTCCGCACCCCCGTGCCCCAGGTCTCGAAGGTCGTACCGCCGTTGGCCGGCGGCGGCACCGGTGTCCCGGACGGGTTGATGCGGATCGCGCCCGCGTAGTCGCCGCCCGTGCGCACCGGGGCGACCCGGATGTGGGTGCCCGACTCGTACGCCTCGACCATCTGCCCGGCGCCCAGGTACATGGCGACATGGTGGATGTGCCCGCTGCCCCAGAACATCAGGTCACCGGGGACCAGGGGAGCGGTGCCCTGGGCGGCCGAGAAGCGGGCCGAGGCCTGCGAGCTGTGGTACTGGTCGTCGGCCGTGCCGTTCAGCAGGTCCCTGCCGGTCGCCCGGTAGTACGCGTAGCGCGTCAGGCCCGAACAGTCGAAGCCCTTGCGCTCGTTGTCGTGCAGGCTGTCGGGGTCGGAGCCGTCGTAGTAGCCGTACGAGGCACCGGGCGTGGCGCCGTGGCCGCCGCCCCAGCTGTACCAGACACCGATCTGTGAGCAGGCCGCGTTGACGGCGGCCTCCGCGGTGGCCGAGGCGCCGGAGGCCAGCACCCCGCAGGTCGCGTCCTGGGCGGCGCGCGGGGCGGCCGCGTGCGCGGTGGCGGGGAGGAAGGCGATCAGCGCGATCGCCGCCGCCGCGGCGGTCGCCCGGCCCGGCGTGGAGAGTTCCGAGAGTCTCAAGGTGTACATCCTTCATCGAAATGCAGGCATGGGGACATGGGGACATGGAGCCGTGTGCGGGGGTCCGGTGATGTGCCGGGTGTCGCGTCCCACCCCCGTCGGGACGCGACACCCGGGGCTCAACCGGCCAGCGCCGCCCGCATCTTGGCCAGCGCCCGCATCCGGTTGCGCTGGACCGTGCCACGATGGGCGCCGAGCCGTTCCCCGGCCGTGTCGTGGGTGAGGCCCTCCAGATCGACGAGGATCACCGCGGCCGCCTCCTTCGGCGAGAGCATGCTCAGCAGCGCGAGGGCGGTGACCGAGGCCTCGTACGAGCCGAGCCCGCCGTCCCAGCCCGCCTCGGGCAGCCGGTCGGTGGTGCGCTCACGCCGGGAGGGGTGCAGCCAGGAGTCGCGCAGCAGGTTCAGCGCGACCGTGCAGGTGTAGGCGTACGGGTGCTGCTGGTGTGCCAGACTCCGGGCGCGGGCCCGCCGGGACAGCCGCAGATACGTCTCCTGCAGCAGGTCGTCGGCGTCGTGCGGATTGCCGGTCAGGGCGAGCAGCCGTCTGCGCAGTCTGGGCATGTCGGCGGTGAAGGAGGCGTCGAAGTCTCTCGGGCTCATGGGCACTTGTGCCGCCTCGGCCGGTCCCCGCACGACTTCGTGCGGGCCCTGCGTACATGTGCCGCCGTGACTTTCCATGGTCGTCCCCCGATGGTCGTTCGCGGTGTGAAGAGAGAAGAAAGATGTGAAGAGAGAAGAAAGAGAGGAGAGGGTGCGGTCCGTTGGTCAGACGGGCCGGACAGCGGCGGCGGGCCCGTAGCGGGCGGCCGGTGCGCCGCTCAGCAGGGCCCAGTACCGGTCGCCGTAGGACCAGTGCCACCACTCCGTGGGGTAGTTGACGAAGCCGGCCGCGGTCAGCGCCCGCTCCATCAACGCCCGGTTGGCGCGCGCCTCGGCGCCGACGTCCGGTGCCCCGGTACGGCAGGCACCCGCGCTCTCCTCCGGGGTGGCGTTGACCTCCGTGCCCAGCGGCAGCTCGATGCCGTCGACGGTGCACAGGGTCAGGTCCACCGCCCCGCCGCTGACATGGGGGGCCACCTCCGGCGGGGAGATGTAGACACTGGCCAGCTCGCGGATCCGGTCCGGCGGGGCGTCGGGGTGGGCCGCGCGCAGGGTCGCCGCGTACTGCTCGAAGTAGCGGCGCTGCAGACCTGGCGGCCGGTACCCCTCCACCACCAGGAACCTGATCCCGGCGGGCAGCAGCGACTGCGCGTCGAGGAGCCGGCTGAGTGCCCCGGAGCGCAGGTGCGCATAGCTGCCGTCGGGGTCGGCCTGGCGGGGGTCGATCAGCAGGCCGGGAGTCCCGCGCAGATCGACCAGCGGTTCACCGCAGTCCTGCTCGGTGACCGCCGCGACCCGGGAGTCGGAGAGCGTGATGATGTCCGTCACGCAGACAACAGTGGCCGGATCCCCTGCAATTGCTCTGCAGGTCCCCTGCAAGCGTGTCACCAGGGCTCCTGCAGCCCCGGCCGGTTACGGCGACTCGTCGCCCCGGCGCTCCCGGGCCTCCCGTCCGCCCACCGACCGGAACACCTCCAGCGCCTCCGCCCGGGCCGCCCGCGCGGTCTCCGTGTCGCCGTCCGCCGTCCACACCTCCGCCAGGTCCCACACCGTGCGCGCCCGCCACAGCTCCAGCCCCAGCTCCGCCCAGAGGGCCGCCGCGTGCTCCAGCGGCTCCCGGGCCCCGTCGGTGTCCCCGGTCGCCAGCTGCACCTCCCCGAGCGTGCGCAGCACCAGCGCCTCGCCGAACCGGTCCTGCCGCTCCCGGGCCACCTCCAGGCAGCGCACCAGCCGCCGACGCGCCTCCGGGGTACGGCCCGTGCGCAACTCCACCTTGGCCAGGGACTGTTCGGTGTACATCGTGCCGAAGGTGTCCTGCAGGCCGGTGAAGATCCGCAGTGCGTCGTGCAGCAGCCGTTCGGCCTCCGGGTACCGGCCCTCGGCCCGGTCGCACAGGGCCAGTGAGCGCAGGGTGAGCCCCTCGCCGTGCAGGTCGGCGGCGGCCCGGTACAGGTCCAGGGCGCGGGACAGCGCCTCCCGGGCCGGCGTGCCGCGCCCCTGCTCGCGGTGCACGTACCCGATGCCGTACAGCACCCGCGCCCGAGGGCCGACGGCGCCGTTGTCGCCGTACCGCTCCAGCGCGGCCTCCAGCAGTTCCAACGCCTCGGCATAGCGGGCCTGTTCACGGCGGGCGGTGCCCATTCCGGCCAGTGCCACCGCCGAGCCCTCAGGGGAGCGCTCCTCGAACACCCGCAGCGCGTCGGCGAAGTAGACGTAGGACTCCTCGAACCGGTCCTGTTCGTAACGGAGTTGGCCGAGCCCGGCCAGCAGCCAGGCCTCGCCCTCGACGTCCCCGCTGCGGCGCACCGCCGCCATGGCCGCGGTGTGCGAGCGGGACCAGGCGTCGAACTGGTTGTACAGCGCGGCCGAGCTCGCTATCAGCGCCCCGGCGAGGTCCCGGGCGGCCCGCGCCATGCCATGGTCGGCGCAGTGCGTCACGGCGGCCAGCAGCCCGGCCTGCTCGGCGGCGAACCAGGCCGCGGGCCGGGCGAGCAGCGCCTCCTCGGTCTCCGGGTCGAGCGGGCGTACGGCGGCCGGTTCCGGGAAGTGCCGTGCCGTGCCGCCGGGGCCGCGGGCGGCAGCCTTCCGGGCCAGATCCAGCCAGCAGCCGACAAGGCGCAGTACCGCTGCCGCACGCTCCTCGGCGCTCTCCTCGGTGAGACAGCGCTCGCGGGCGTGTTCGCGGGCGAGGTCGTGGATGCGGTAGCGGGCGAGGCCGGTGCCGTCCACGCCGATCACATCGATGAAGTGGCAGTCCACCAGCCGTTCGACGGCCTCCTCGGCCTCCTCGGTCCCGATGCCGAGCAGGGGAGCGGCGATCCAGGCCGCGAAGTCGGGCAGGTCCAGCAGGGCGAGGCGGCGCAGGGCCTGGCGCTCCTGCGGCGCGAGGTCGGCGTAGCCGAGTTCCAGGCTGGTGCGCAACTCCAGGTCCCCGGCGCTGAGTTCGTTGAGCCGGCGCCGTTCGTCGCGTAACCGCCCGGCGAGCCGGTCGGGCGCCCAGTGCGGGCGGGCGGCCAGCCGGGCGCCGGCGATACGCACCGCGAGCGGCAGCCGCCCGCACAGGGCGACGATCTCCGCGGCCCGCTCCGGGTCCGCCCCCGTCCGCCCCTCGCCGGCCACCCGGCGGAACAGGTCGAGGGCCTCGGCCTCGTCCGGTACCGCGAGGTCCAGATGGGCGGCGCCCTCCAGGGCCACCAGCCGGCGTCGGCTGGTGATCAGCACCGCGGAGCCGGGGCCCGGCGGCAGCAGGGGCCGGACATGCGCCTCACCGGCCGCGTTGTCGAGGACGACCAGGACCCGCCGGTGCCCGATGTGGGTGCGGTACAGGCCGGTCAGCTCCTCG
This sequence comes from Streptomyces sp. NPDC096040, assembly GCF_040303265.1. Classification (NCBI taxonomy): domain Bacteria; kingdom Bacillati; phylum Actinomycetota; class Actinomycetes; order Kitasatosporales; family Streptomycetaceae; genus Streptomyces; species Streptomyces sp. NPDC096040. The sequence continues at coordinate 29,414 of NZ_JBEOTA010000012.1, read as the reverse complement.
ATACCGGAGGGCAGCGTGACCGGGTCGACGCCCATCGCGCGCAGCAGCCGGACGAGTGCGTCGGCGGGCTCCAGCGGTGTGGTGTCGGCGGCCCTGAGGTCCACGAACAGGCGCCCGTCGGGGAAGTGTTCGGCGGTCTGGTGGCCGACGTGCACGGCGAGAGCGGTCTTGCCCATGCCGGAGCGTCCGGAGATCACCCCGATCGGGGGCGCGGTCCGACCGGGGTCGCCGACGCTCCGCAGCAGCTCGGTGGCCCACTTGATCTGCCCGCCGCGGCCCACGAAGTCGGCGATGTCGGGCGGGAGATGGGAGGGCGCGGGCTCGGCACTCCTCGGGGCGGGCACCGGCCGGTCCGCCCGGCCGGTACCCAACACGCCCGTGTCGCCGGTCAGTACGGCCTGGTGGACAGCCCGCAGCTCCGGGCCCGGGTCGATGCCCAGCTCGTCGCGGAGCACCGCACGGCCCTCCTGGTAGACGCGCAGGGCGTCGGAGACCCGGCCGGCGCGGAACAGGGCGGTCATCAGCTGGCCGCGCGGCCGCTCCCGCAGCGGATGCGCGGCCACATGGGCGAGCAGCGGCGCGATCGTGCCGTCCGCGCGGCCCAGCTCCAGCGCCAGCCCGAAGGACTCCTCCTCGGCCACGAGCCGCAGCTCCCCGAGACGGGCCGCCTCGATCCGGGCGAACGACTGGCCGAGCCCTTCGAGAGCCTCCTGGCCCCGCCACAGCCCCAGCGCCTCGGACAGTACCTCCGCGGCCTCCTCCGGGCGCTCCGCGGACCGCCCCGTCGCGAGGAGTTCCTCGAAGCGGCGGGCGTCGACCCGGTCGGGGGCGAGGTCGGCGACATAGCCCGGGGGCCGGGTGCGGATCAGCTCGTCGGTTCCGACCCGGGCCAGTGCCCGGCGTACGGCGGAGACATGGGTGGCGACCAGGGCGCCCGCGGTGGCCGGGGCCTCCTCGTCCCAGACGAAGTCCACCAGGCGCCCGGTGGAGATCACCTCGCCCAGGTGCACGACGAGTGCGGCGAGGACGGCCAGGGGTCTGGAACCGCCGAGCGGGGCCCGTCGGCCCCCCTCCCAGACCTCCACCGGGCCGAGCAGACGTACTTCGAACATCGATCCCCGATCGCTCCTGGCGGATGCCGGCAACGATATCGGCGGGGGTTGTCCGAGCAGGGCGAAGACCGGGCCGCCGTGACCGGATCCGTTCCGTCCCACCGGTCGGACGGGACCCTCCGCGACGTCCGGTACGCCGAACTGGGGCGGGGCCGACAGGGCTCCGGGGGCGGTTCTCCCTTCTGCCGCAGTTGGCTGGTTTCTGTGGGTGGCCATAGCGGCCCCTGTACGGGAGACGGGCGGCCGGCGGCCCTCGTATGACCGCACCCCCGGATCCGCCACGAATTCCGTCGCGCCGGAAATTCCCCGCGGCCGCATGTCATACGAACGGCCCGCCGGCATCGTCAACGGGCCGAAAGCACCGAGCCGTTCACCGCAGCCAGGGAGTTGCCCGATGAAGCGCCCCGCCTTCCGCCGCAAGGTCGCGTACCTGAGCACCGTCGCCGCCGTGGCCGCGCTCGCCGTCACCGGCTGCTCCCGGGAGTCCGGCGGCGGCTCGGCCCCCGTCGCCGCGACCAAGGCGCGCGAGCTGACCTACGCCGAGGACCTCCGGGTCTCGGACGCCGAACAGCGCCTGATCACCCGGTGCATGGTCCGGCACGGCTTTCGCTACTGGTCGGACACCTCCCTGTCCCTGGCGGAGAGCCGGCCGCTCGGCTACGTCCAGGACGACGTCCGCTGGGCCCGGACCTACGGCTACGGCAGCCGGATCGCCGCCAAGGAGGACCGCGCCCGTCTGCACAACCCCAACATCGCCTATCGCAAGGGACTTTCGGCCGAACGCAGGACCGCCTACGACACCGCGCTCGACGGCGGACGGAAGACGGAGCTGCTGCGTACCGGGGTCCCCGGCGGCGGCTCGGTCAGCAAAGAGTCCGGCGGCTGTGACGCGGCGGCCGAGCGCACGCTGTACGGCGATCCGGCCACCTGGTTCCGGCTGGACACCACCGCCAGCAACCTGCGTCCGCTGTACGTCGGCAAGTTGCTGCACGACCAGCGGTTCACCGCCGCCGTGCACGACTGGGCGAGCTGCATGAAGCGGGCCGGGCACCCCTATCCGGACCCCGACGCGGCCCGGCAGGCCACCCGGGAGCACCCCGCCGTCCAGACCCGGGCCGAGGAGGCCAGGAGTTTCGCGGCCGAGACCCGGATCGCGGTCGCCGACGCCACCTGCGCCCAGGACGTCTCCCTCAAGTCCGTCGGCCAGGACCGGGAGGCCCACTACCTGGCCCAGCTGAACGGCAAGTACGGCGCCCGGCTGGACGCCTACCGGCGGCTGCGGCAGCAGGCGCTGGCGCGCGCCGAGCGGCTCGTCCCCGCCCGCGCCTGACATCGACAGGCGCCCCACGAACTCCGCGGCACCCGCCGCGGCCCTCACCCACACCGACACCGCCTCCGACGAGGCAGAACGGGATCCATCATGCGCAAACTGACCCTCGCCGCCGTCACCCTGGGCCTCGCGGCCCTCGGCCTCGCCGTACCGGCGAACGCCCACGCCGTCTCCGGCTGCAACGCGCAGTGGCCGGGCCGGGACGGCAACGTGCGGGCCTGGCGGGACTGGGACTGCGGCGGTGAGCTGCTCGGCGTCACCCCGGGCAACGACCCCAACTGGGGCGACGCGGCCGGTCCCTTCCAGGGCAGCGACGTCAACGCCGCCTCCTCCGTGATGAACAGCGGCTTCGTCGGCGGCAAGGACGTCGTCGCCTTCTACTACCTGACCAACTACCCGTCCTCCGCGTACGGCTGCCTCAAGCCGGGCGAGCTGTACGTGGACAACCTCACCCGCGACACCTTCACCAACGGCGCGAACATGAACGACAACATCATGTCCCACGCGTGGGTGGCGTCCAGCGCCTGCGCCCCGGGCTCCTTCATCAGTTGAGACGCCACGTCGGCCACGGCCACCCGGCCGTGGCCGGCCCCGCCTCCTTACCGATTACCCACCTCACGTACCGCCGAGTTTCACATCCGCGCCACCGGACCCTTCCCTGACGTTCGATGCCCTTGGAACACTCGCACCCGCGCACAATCCGCACTGTTCCGGCCATCCCGCACGCCAGGATGAGAGGTCGCACACCCATGACCGAAGTAAACCGGCGCCGATTCCTCCAACTCGCAGGCGCCACCACGGCGTTCACCGCGCTGTCCAGCAGCGTCCAGCGCGCCGCCGCGCTGCCCGCGAACCACCGAACGGGGTCGATCGAGGACGTCGAGCACATCGTCGTCCTGATGCAGGAGAACCGTTCGTTCGACCACTACTTCGGTACCCTCAGAGGCGTCCGCGGCTTCGGCGACCCGCGTCCGGTCACCCAGAACAACAAGTCGGTGTGGCGCCAGTCGAACGGCACCAAGGACATCCTGCCGTTCCACCCGGACGCCGACGACCTGGGCCTCGCCTTCATCCAGGACCTCCCGCACGGCTGGAGCGACACGCACACCGCCGTCAACAACGGCAAGTACGACAAGTGGGTGCCGGCCAAGGGCTCCACGACCATGGCGTACCTGAACCGGGAGGACATCCCGTTCCACTACGCGCTCGCCGACGCCTTCACCATCTGCGACGCCTACCACTGCTCGTTCATGGGGTCCACCGACCCGAACCGCTACTACCTGTGGACGGGTTACACCGGCAACGACGGCCAGGGAGGCGGCCCGGTCCTCGGCAACGACGAGGCCGGCTACTCCTGGACGACCTACCCCGAGCGCCTGGAGAAGGCGGGCGTCTCCTGGAAGATCTACCAGGACGTCGGCGACGGCCTGGACGCGGCCGGCGGCTGGGGCTGGATCCAGGACGCCTACCGGGGCAACTACGGCGACAACTCGCTGCTCTACTTCAAGCAGTACCAGAACGCCCAGCCCGGCGACCCGCTGTACGACAAGGCCCGCACCGGCACCGACGCCACCAAGGGCGAGGGCTTCTTCGACCAGCTCAAGGCCGACGTCAAGGCCGGCAAGCTGCCGCAGATCTCCTGGGTCGTCGCCCCCGAGGCCTTCACCGAGCACCCGAACTGGCCCGCCAACTACGGCGCCTGGTACATCTCCCAGGTCCTCGACGCGCTCACCGCCGACCCCGCGGTGTGGGCGAAGACGGCCCTGTTCATCACGTACGACGAGAACGACGGCTTCTTCGACCACCTGATCCCGCCGTTCCCGCCGGCCTCCGCCGCGCAGGGCAAGTCCACGGTCGACCCGAGCCTGGACCTCTTCAAGGGCGACGCGAGCCACGCCGCCGGCGCCTACGGCCTCGGCCAGCGGGTGCCGATGATCGTCGTCTCGCCGTGGAGCAAGGGCGGTTACGTCTGCTCCGAGACGCTCGACCACACCTCGGTCATCCGGTTCATGGAGAACCGCTTCGGCGTCCACGAGCCCAACATCTCGCCCTGGCGGCGCGCTGTCAGCGGCGACCTGACCGCCGCGTTCGACTTCTCCCGCAAGGACACCAAGCCGGTCGCCCTGCCGTCGACCGACGGCTACCGGCCGCCGGACAGGAACCGCCACCCCGACTACGTGCCCACCCCGCCAGCCAACCCGGCCCTGCCCAGGCAGGAGCGCGGCTCGCGGCCCACCCGGCCGCTCAAGTACGCCCCGCTCGTGGACGGTTCGCTGGACGCGGCGGCCGGCAGGTTCACGCTGACGTTCGCGTCGGGCGCGTACGCCGGTGCCGCCTTCCTGGTCACCTCCAACAACCGTACCGACGGCCCCTGGACCTACACCACCGAGGCCGGCAGGTCCGTCTCCGACACCTGGAACTCGGTGTACTCGGGCGGCTCGTACGACCTCACCGTGCACGGCCCGAACGGCTTCCTGCGCGGCTTCCAGGGCCCCGGCAAGGTGGCGGGACCCGAGGTCACCGCCCGGCCGCACGGCGACGACATCGAGCTGACCTTCACCAACAAGGGCAGCGGTACGGTGAAGCTGAGGGTGGCGGACGGCTACGGTGGCCGGGGCCGCACGTTCACGGTGCGCGCAGGGGCCACCGTGAAGCACATCGCCCACCTCAACCACAGCTACCAGTGGTACGACCTGACGGTCACCTCCGAGACCGACGCGACCTTCGTGCGGCGGTTCGCGGGGCATGTGGAGAACGGGCGGCCCGGGGTCAGCGACCCTGCGATCAGCACCCGGTGAGAAGGGGCTGAGGGCCGCATCGTGCGGAAGTGATCAGGTACCGGTCACATCGGGATAGTGTGCCCCGGTGACCACGCAATCGAACACTCCTGCAGACTCGTACCGCGATCCGCACGGTGCGTCCCAAACGCTCTTCACCGAGCCGGTCCTGGTGGTGAACCAGAAGGCCAAGCTGATCGAGCTGACCAACGAGTACAAGGTCATGGACCAGCACGGCCGGGAGATCGGCTCGGTGGTCGAGGTCGGCCAGAGCGCGCTGAAGAAGATCCTGCGCTTCGTCTCCAGCCTCGACCAGTTCATGACCCACCGGCTGGAGATCCGTGACGCGTCCGGTCAGCCGCAGCTGGTGCTGACCCGGCCCGCGAAGATCTTCAAGTCCCGGGTGATCGTGACGCGTCCGGACGGTTCGCCGGTCGGTGAGATCGTCCAGCAGAACATGATCGGGAAGATCAACTTCGCGATGATGGCGGGCGGTCAGAAGGTCGGCGCGATCAAGGCGGAGAACTGGCGCGCGTGGAACTTCGCGATCGTCGATCACACCGAGAACGAGGTGGCCCGGATCACGAAGACGTGGGAGGGGCTCGCCAAGACGATGTTCACCACGGCCGACAACTATGTGCTGCAGATTCACCACCAGTTGCCTGAGCCGCTGCGGAGCCTGGTGGTGGCGACGGCGCTGACCGTGGACACGGCCCTGAAGCAGGACTCGCGCGGGCTGGGCTGAGCGGCCTCCGCGGGCTCGTTGTGGCTGGTCGCGCCCTCGCGGCGGAGCCGCGTATCGACACAGCCCCGCCCTTGACGGGGCGCCCCCGACCGAGGCGCCCCGGTCGGGGGCGCTTCGTTTTTCAGTGGGCGGTGAGGTGTTCGCTCTCCGGCTTCTGGCGGGGCAGCAGTGCCTGTTCCGCCGCCACCCGCGCCGATTCCAGGGCCAGAACCGCCGCCACCGGGTGTTCGTCGTCCGGTTCGGCGATCGGTGTCGCCGGGGTCGCCCGGGTCAGCAGGACCACGCCCCGGGAGGCGAGGCCCGCGCCTGCCAGGGCGAGCAGGATGCCCGCCACGCCGTCTTGCAGGCCCTGCCCCAGCAGGGTCAGGCCGATGACCGCCGCGGTCACCGGGTTGGACAGGGTGACCACCGCCAGAGGGGCGCCCAGGCCGCCTCGGTAGGCCATCTGGGAGAGCAGCAGGCCGCCCACCGCGAACGCGGCCACCAGGAGTGCCACCACGATCACCTGGACGCTCAGGACCGGGCCCGAGCGGTCGGTCGCCGCCACCGTCACCGTCTGGGTGAGGGCGGAGGCGACGCCCGAGGCGAAGCCGGACGCGGTCGCGTGCCGCAGGCCCGGGCGGGTGCCGGGGCGGGACAGGGCGCCGATCAGGGCAGCGGTCGTACCGGCCACCGCGAGGGCTTCGGTGAGGCTCAGCACCTGATGGGGTGCGGGGCCGGAGGCCGTGACCAGCAGGGCGCCGAGGCCCAGCAGGGTCAGGGCCGTGCCCCGCCACTCCGTCCCGCTGACCCGGCGCCCGGCCACACGCGCGCCCATGGGCACGGCCGCGACCAGGGTGAGTGCGCCCAGCGGCTGGACGAGGGTGAGCGGGCCGTACTTGAGGGCCACGACGTGCAGGAGCGCGGCGCCCGCGTTGAGGCCGACCGCCGCCCACCAGGCACCGGAGCCGAGCAGTCGTAGCAGACCCGCGCCGGAGGTCTTCGACGCGAGCCGTTCCTGGGCGACGGCGGCGGCCGCGTAGGCGACGGCCGAGACCAGGGAGAGGACGACGGCGATCACCGCCGCGGCGCTCATCGGCCTGCCCCTACCAGCGCGGGCTCCTCGGACACGAACTCGCGGGTGCCGCGGCCGGCGGTGGTGGCCGTGCGGTGCGGCGGATTGATCAGGGCGAGGGCGGCACCGAGCATCACGGTGGCGACGAGCGCGTCCAGCCAGTAGTGGTTCGCGGTGCCCACGATCACCAGCAGGGTGATCGCCGGGTGCAGCAGCCACAGCCAGCGCCAGCGGGAGCTGGTGGCGACGATCAGGCCGATCGCCACCATCAGGGCCCAGCCGAAGTGCAGCGAGGGCATCGCCGCGAACTGGTTGGAGAGGTGGTCGCTGGAGGGCGGCCCGTAGACGGAGGGGCCGTACATCCGGGCCGTGTCGACGAGGCCGGTCGCGGCCAGCATCCGCGGCGGCGCCAGCGGGAACGTGAAGGGAAGTACCAGGGCGGCGGCGGTGACCACGGCGAGGACCCGTCGGGCCCAGACGTAGTGCGCGGGCCGCTTCAGGTAGAGCCAGACCAGGAAGGCCAGCGTGGCCGGGAAATGAACCGTCGCGTAGTAGGTGTTGGCCAGGTGGACGAGGGCGTCGCCGTGCAGCAGTGCGGACTGCACGTCGACCTCCGAGGGCAGCCGCAGCGTCCGTTCCAGGTCCCAGATCCGGTGGGCGTTGTGCAGGGCCTCGGCGGTATGGCCCGTGGCCAGCTGCCGCCCGAACTTGTAGACGAGGAAGAGTCCCACGACAAGCAGGAGCTCACGGACGAGCGGCGGCCGGGCTATCGCCCCCGGCTCCGCTGCTTCCGGCTCGGACTGGGATCTCATCCCAGGCCCCCTCACTGACGGTGGTGCTCTGCCGAGTCCCGGGCGGTGGCCCGAACTCATCGATACGAAAGCGTACCGATACGCCACTGTACCGATACGGTCGGGTACCGGTACAGTGGCGTATCGATAGACGTAGGCCACACTGGTTGTAGGTTTCCGCCCGGACCGAACGGCGGGCGGGGACCAGGTGATCCGCAAGTGATGCGCGAGTGAGGAGTAGGGCACATGACGTCGCAGGCCGCGGACGGACCGGAGACGGTCGCCGCCTCGCGCCGCTCCAAGATCACGCCGGAGCGTGAGCGGGAGTTCTTCGACGCCGTGCTCGAACAGATCCGCGAGTGCGGCTACGACTCCGTGACCATGGAGGGGGTCGCCAGCAGCACCCGGTGCAGCAAGTCCACGCTCTACCGGCAGTGGAAGACCAAGCCGCAGTTCGTCGCCGCCGCGCTGCGGGCCACCCGCGAGGTGCGCTTCGCCGGGATCGACACCGGGTCGCTCGCCGGGGACCTGCGCGAGGTGGCGCGGGTCGCGGGGAACTGGTCGCGCAAGGACACCAAGCTGCTGTCGGCGCTGGGCCACGCGCTCCACTCGGACGTGGAACTGGCGCAGGCACTGCGCGAGGCGCTCGTCGAACCCGAGATCGCCTCGCTTCAGGAGATCCTGCACCGCGGAGTCGAGCGCGGCGAGGTGCCCGAGGGTCATCCCGTGCTGGACTACGTGCCCGCCATGATGTTCGGCGTGCTGCGGGTACGGCCCGTGCTCACCGGCGAGTACGCCGACGCCGACTACCTCGTCCGCTTCGTGGAGGCCGTGGCGCTGCCCGCACTCGGACTGACCTAGGACCCAGGCCGCCGTCCACGGGATGACTGGACGGTGACCTGCTCGCGCCGCACCGTGGGGACGGGGGCGGCGCGCACCCCCCGGCCGGGTGGAGCTCCCCTTTGAGCGGAGGGGCGCTCCACCCGGCCGACGGACGTTCCCGTCCGGGGTGGGTCAGACGGTCTGACCGTTGCCGCTGCCGGAGGACACCTTGATGCCCTTGGTGATCGTGTCGATGACCGTCTGCTTCTGACTGACGTCGACGCCGAAGCGGACCACCACTATCTGCTGGGCGTTGGCGGGCGACGGGAAGGCCAGCGACTCGACATAACCGTCGGAGCCCTTGCTGGTCACCGCCTTCCACCGGACCAGATAGCCCTTCTGCCCCGCCACGGTGACCGCCTTGGAGGCCAGCACCTCGTGCGAGGTGATCGCGCCGTAGCTCGTGCCGCCGTAGGACTCCTTGGCGTTGGCCGCGATGTCCGCCTTGGCGACCGCCTCGGCCGTGCTGCCCTGGGTGCCCAGCAGCAGCGCGGGCTCCGAGTAGGCACCGCCGGTGGTGCAGGTCTTGGAGGTGTCGCCGGGGCACTTGTAGGAGCCGTCGGAGGTGATCTGGGCGCCGACGGTGCCCGCCTGCCCGGTCCAGCCGTCCGGCACCGGGATGCTGATGGCGTTGAAGGAGTCCGACACCGTGCCGCCGCCCTGGACCTTCGGCGCCTCGGACTGGTTCGGCGACGGCGACGCACCGCCGTCGGAGCCACCCGAGCCCGAGCCGCCGGACCCCGACCCGCCGAACGGCAAGCCCTGTCCGCCGTTCTGCCCACCGCTCTGTCCCTCGGGGCCGCCCTGGCCGAAGCCGCCGCCCTGACCGCCCGAGCTCTGCTGCGAGGCCTGGCCGGCGCCGTTGTCACCGCCGTTGTCGCTGAGCGCCCACGCGCCCACCCCGATCGCGGCAAGCACCGCCACGGCGACACCGACGGCAACGCCGGTGCGCAGCCCGCGCTTCCCGGTGGCCGGCGGTGCCGGATATCCGGGATAGGCCGGATAGGCCGGATAGGCCGGGTATGCCTGGGAGGCCGCGTCGTCGGGCGATTGCGTCGGGGGACCCCAGTCGGCACCCGACCCGGCGGGGCGGGTCTGCTCCGTCCACGCCTTGCCGTCCCACCAGCGCTCAGTGGCCGGACCGTCACTTGTCTGCCCGGGGTCGGGGTACCACCCGGGGGGAGTCACCTGCGTCATGCCCCCACCGTATGAGGCATCGGTGAAAGTCGGATGAGAGGATCCGGCGACTTTCGGATGAGTCGGATCCGGCTTGCTTCGTACGAGCCGATCCCGCACCCTCATTCGACCCGCAGCCGCACCGGCGGGTTCGATGCCCGTGGCGGCAGCCGCAGACCGTCCCGCCCCGGGGTCAGGGAGCCCAGGATGCTCGGGTGGCGGGCGCCGGTGGCGGTCGGGGCGGTCCCCGGGAGACCGTGTGCGGTGAGGAAGCCGAGGACCGCGAAGGCGTATGCCTCCTTCGCCGCCGCGGGCAGACCGAGTTCGTCGGAGGCGCGGACGGGGGTCTTGGGGAGCAGGCCGCGGAGCAGCCGCATCAGCACCGGGTTGCGGGTGCCGCCGCCCGAGGCGATCACCTCCGTGGCGCCCACGCCGCGTACCGCGTCCGCGACCGTCCGGGCCGTCAGTTCGGTGAGCGTCGCCAGCGCGTCCTCGGCCGACAAGCCCTCCGGCGCTTGCCAGTACCCGGCGTGGAACAGTTCCTTGCCGGTCGTCTTCGGCGCGGGCAGCGCGTAGTACGGGTCCGCCAGCAACCGCTCAAGCAGCGGTCCGTACGGCCGTCCGCGCGCCGCCAGCGCCCCGTCCACGTCGTACGCCAGCCGGCCGCCGGTGAACTCCCGGGCCGCCGCGTCCATCAGCGCGCACCCGGGCCCGGTGTCGAAGGCCGTGCCGTCCGGCGCGGTGAGGTTGGCGATCCCCCCGATGTTCAGCGCCACCGGCGTGCCCGGCCGGCCGCGCAGCCACAGCAGGTCGACCAGGCTCACCAGGGGAGCGCCCTGGCCCCCGGCGGCCACGTCCCGCGGCCGGAAGTCGGCGACCACCGGCAGTCCCGTCGCCTCCGCGATCCAGGCCGGCTGCCCGAGCTGCAGCGTGCCGTGCACCCGGCCGCCCTCCGCCCAGTGGAAGACTGTCTGCCCGTGTGAGGCGACCAACTCGGCCCGTCCGCCGCACAGTTCACGATCGGCGCGGGCGGCCGCCGACGCGAAGGCCTGCCCGATCCGGGTGTCCAGCAGGCACACCCGCGCCAGCGGTACGGCCGCCGGGGGCAGCGCGCCCGCGAGGGCCCCGCGCAACTCGTCGTCGTACGGCGTGCTCACCAGCCCCAGCGGCTTCAGCAGCAGCGTGTCGCCGGCCAGGCGCAGCTCGGCGGCGGCCGCGTCGACCGCGTCGTACGACGTCCCGGACATCAGACCGATCACCAGCACCGCTCAACCCGCCTTCGTCTCCCGTGACCTCACCAGCGCGAGCACGCTCACCGCGCAGGCCGCCGCCGCGTAGTAGCCGGGAACGTCCAGGTTCCCGGTGCGCTTCACCGCCTCCGTGATGATCAGGCCCGCACAGCCCGAGAACACGGCATTGGACAGGGCGTAGGCGAGTCCCAGGCCCGTGCAGCGGGCGCGCGCAGGGAACATCCCGGCCAGCAGCGCCGGCCCCGGCCCGGCCATCAGTCCCACCACCGCACCCGCACCGCACAGGGCCGCGCCCCTCACCGCGGAGGACACCCCGTCGTCCTGGAGGAGGTCGAGCAGCGGCAGGGCCAGCACGACCACGAGACCGGCCCCCGTCAGCATCACCGGCCGTCGCCCGACCCGGTCGCTGAGCAGCCCCGCCGGGAGGATCGCCGCCGCGAAACCCAGGTTCGCCAGCACGGTCGCCAGCAGCGCCGCACGAAAGCCGGTGTGCAGCGCTGTCTGGAGGTACGACGGCAGCACGACCAGCAAGGTGTACCCGGCTGCCGACCAGCCCATCACCCGGCCGACGGCCAGCGCGATCGCCCCGGCCGACACCCGCGCCGCCCGCACGTCCGGCTCCCGGAACTCCGGCGTCTCCTCCAGCCCCACCCGCAGCCACAGCGCGAGCGCACCCAGCGGCAACGCCAGCAGGAACGGCAACCGCCATCCCCACGCGTCGAGTTGACTAGCCGTCAGGACGGAGGCGACCCCGGCCGCCACGCCCGCCCCGCCCAGCAGGCCCAGCGCCACGGTGAACGACTGCCACGCCCCGTACAGCCCTCGCTGCCCCGGCGGCGCGAACTCGGTCAGCATCGCCACCGCACCCCCGAACTCCCCGCCCGCCGACAACCCCTGAACGGCCCTCAGGAATGTCAGGAGCCAGGGCGCGAGCGAGCCGGCCTGCGCATACGTCGGCAGCAGGCCGATGAGTGCCGTGGCGCCCGTCATCAGCGCGACCACGAGGATCAGTACCGGCCGCCGTCCGAGCCGGTCGGCGAGCCGGCCGAACACGGCCGCGCCCAGCGGACGGAAGAAGAACGCCAGCCCGAACGAGGCGTAGGTGCGCACCAGCCCCTCGGCCGCGCTGCCGCCCGCCGGGGTGAAGAACCGCTCGGCGACGACCGTCGCGAAGTAGCCGTAGACCGCGAACTCGTACCACTCGACGAAGTTGCCCACCGAGCCCGCCGCCAGCGCCCGGAGGGGCCGGTTCCGCTCCCGTACTGCCCGATCTTCGAAAATCAGCTTCATTTCCATGCCCATTGACGATCCGTCAGCTCCACAGCGGCAGGTCGGGCCCGGCATGCGTCGCCCGGCCGCGCCCGCTGTCACCCGTCACGGCCACAGCTGCCCGGTCCCGCCTCCGGACAGCCAACAGGACGGCTACGCTCGTGGTCTGTACGTCGTTCGGGCGACTTGGGGAGGTAACGGGATGACGGAGGAACAACCCCCAGAGGACCCCTCTGCTCCCCTCTGGGAGCGCGACGCGGAGATCGCCGCCATCACCGAGGCACTCGACGTCCTGTGCGCCGACCGGTCCACTGCCGGGAACCTGCTGATCCTCAGCGGCGAGGCCGGACTCGGCAAGACCGCGCTGCTGGCCGAGGCCCGCCGTATCGCCGAGCGCCGCGGCTGCACCGTCTGGTCCACTCGCGGCGGCGAGACCCTGCGCAGCGTTCCCTTCAACGTGGTACGGCAGCTGCTCCAGCCCGCCCTGGTCTCCCTGCACCCCGACGAGGCCCGCGAATACCTCGGCGACTGGTACGACATCGTCGGCCCCGCCCTCGGCATAACCGGCCCCGGTGAGCGCCAGGCCGACCCACAGGGCGTCTGCGACGGCCTGGTCGCCGCCGTCCGCCGGCTGGCCGAACGGGACTGGCCACTGGTGCTGCTGATCGACGACGCGCACTGGGCCGACCAGGAGACCCTGGCCTGGCTCGCCGCGTTCGTGGAGCGTCTCGACGACCTGTCCGTCCTGGTCCTGGTCGCCCGCCGCCCCGGCGAGGTCAGCGGCGACAGCGCCCGCTACCTCGACACCGTGGCCGCCGCGGCCGCGAACCCCGGGCACAGTCTCAGCGCCCTCACCCCGGACGCCACCGCCGGACTCACCCTCGCCACCCTGGGCGCGCACGCCGACGCCCCGTTCTGCCGCGAGGTCTGGGCCGTCACCGGCGGCAACCCCTACGAGACCGTCGAACTCCTCGCCAAGGTCCAGGACAGCGAGGTCGCCCCCGTCGAGGCCCGGGCCGGCGAACTGCGCGCGCTCAACCGGTCGGCCCGCGGCGGCGGACTCGTCACGCGCCTCGAAGGCCTCGGTATCGACGCCACCCGGTTCGCCTGGGCCGCCGCCATCCTCGGCACCGGCATCTCCGTCGACCTGGTCGCCCAGCTCGCCACCATGAGCATGGAGGACGCCGAGCGCTGCGCCGAACTGCTGCGCAGTGCCCGTATCCTCACCGCGCCCGACCCGGCCGGCTCCCGCTCCCACACCGGTGACCTGGAGTTCGTCCACCCGCTGATCGCCACCGCCGTCTACAACTCCATACCGCCGGCGATGTGCACCGCCATGCACGGCATCGCCGCACAGATCGTCATCGACGACGGCCGGGGCATCGCCGAGGCCTCCCGCCATCTGCTGAAAGTGCATCCGGACGACGACGAGGAACTCGTCCAGCAGCTGCGGGACGCGGCCAAGGAACACCTCGCGGTCGGCGCCCCGGACGCGGCCCGCCGCTGCCTCGAACGCGCCCTGCTGGAACCGCCCGTACCCGAGGTCCACGCGCGCGTGCTCTACGAACTGGGCTGCGCCACCCTGCTCACCAAGCCCGCCGTCACCATCGGCCACCTGCGCACCGCGCTCGGCATGCCCGGCCTGGGCGGCGCCGAACGCGTCGACGCCGTCTTCCGCCTCTCCCAGGCACTCCTCCACAACGACCAGCTGGAGGAAGCCGTCCGCACCGTCGAGGCGGAGGCCGCCCGGCACGAGGAGGGCCCCGCCAAACTCCGGCTCCAAGCCGTCCAGTTCATGTGGGAGGGCATCGCCGGCGAGGCAGTGTCCCCGCGCCGTTCCGAACGCCTCGGCGCGCTCACCGACACCTGCACCGGCCGGGACAACTCCGAGCGCGCCCTGCTGATGCTGCGCGGCTTCGACCTCCTCATCCAGGGGGAGAGCGCCGAAGAGGTCGTGGAACTCTGCGACCGCGCCCTCGTCAACGGCCGGCTCGCGCCCGGACTCGGCTGGACCGACAGCGAGTGGGGCATCGAGCTGCTGCTGATGCTCGCCAACGCCTACGTCTTCACCGACCGCCTCGACCGTGCGGAGAGCCTCTACAACGAGGCCCTGCGCGCCTACGAGTCCTCCGGCTGGAGCGGCGGCCACCTCGCCCTCGCCCATGCCTCCGTGGGCCTCGGGCACCGCAGGCGCGGCCGGCTGCGGGAAGCGGAGATCTCCCTGCGGGAGTCCCAGCGGATCGCCGAGCGGGTCGGCCGCAGGCTGCCCCTGTACTGGACCGCCACCTGCAACCTGGTGGACACGCTGCTCGCCCGCGGCCATGTCCAGCAGGCCTGGGACACGGCAGAGCAGTACGGCTTCGCACCGCCGTACCCCTCCATGATCGTGATGCCGGACCCGCGGTCCGTACGCGGCCGGCTGCTGCTCGCCGTCGGCCGTACGAAGGAGGCCGTCAACGAACTGGAGGCGGCGGAGAAGGCGGCCGCCGCAGGCGGCCACTTCAACCCGGTCGTGGTGCCCTGGGCGCTCGACCTCGCGCGGGCCCTCGCGAGCGAGGACCCGGCGCGCGCGGCACGGCTGGCGGCCGACGCGCGGCGGCAGGCCGAGCGGTTCGGCACGGACACGGCGATCGGCGAGGCGCTGCGGTGCGCGGCCGCGCTGGAGACCGGGCAGCGGCAGGTGCGGCTCGCGTCGCAGGCGGTGGCCTGTCTGGAGGCGTCGCCGTGCCAGTACGAGCATGCGGCGGCCCGGGTGGAGTACGGGATCGCCGCGCGGTCGGTGGCCGAGCTGCATCGGGGGCTGGCGTTGGCTCGGTCGTGTGGGGCGGACGGGCTGGTTGCCCAGGCTCGGGAGGTTTTGGATACGGGTCGGGGGTTGCGCTGAAAGGTGCGTTGCGGGGCGCGGGTGCGTGGGGGCTTGTCGCGCCCATGCGGCGGCAGCCGCACATCGATACGGCCCCGCGCCCCCAAGATCAGGCGCGCTACAGCGCGAGGAGTTGGTCGGTCACCGCTGACAGGCGCTTCTGGACGTCCTTGTCGTACGTCGCCTCGTGGGCCCTCGCCGGGTTCGTGCCGTCGAAGTAGCCGCCGGTTCCGAGGTCCTGGGTGGCCAGGGCCAGTACCCCCGGTGCACCGTCCGCCACCGTGTTCAACGGCGCCACCCCGCCCTCCCGCACCATCGCCGTGTCCATGAAAGTTGCCGGGTGCAGCACATTGACCGCCACACCCGTGCCCGCCAGCTCCTCCGCCAGGGCGAACGTGTGGGCCGCCAGGGCGAACTTGGCCCGGCAGTACGCCGCGAAGCCCTGGTAGCCCCGGGTGAACTCGGGGTCGTCGAAGTCCAGTGGCTCCTGGCCGGCCGAGCCCACGTTGACGATCCTGGCCGGAGCGTTGGCGCGCAGGACCGGCAGCAGGGCATGGGTCAGGGTCACCGGGGCCAGGTAGTTGACGGCCAGACGCAGTTCGTGGCCGTCGGCGCTCAGTTCGCGCCCCGTGCCGGGCGCACCGGCGCCGACGCCCGCGTTGTTGATCAGTACATCCAGGCCGGGACGCGCGTCGGCGACCCGCGCGCCCAGCTCGCGGACCTGCGCCAGCGAGGCCAGGTCGGCGACGAAACCCTCCGCCTCGCCCTCGGCGCGCAGCTCCTCGACCAACGCCTCGGTACGGCCCGGATCGCGGCCGTGCGCGAGGACGGCATGTCCGGAGCGGACCAGTTCGAAGGCGACGTACCGGCCGAGCCCGGAGGTGGCACCGGTGATCAGAACAGTGGACATGCTTCCAGCGTAGGCACGAGCCGACGCCGGCTGCTTGACACTCCTGAGGCTACGACTGCCAGGGTCACGCTTCTTCTTCCTCCGCCAGCACCCGCTGGGCCGTCGCGAACGCCGCGTTCGCCGCCGGAACTCCGCAGTACACGGCCGTCTGCAGCAGCACCGCCCCGATCTCCTCCGGTGTGAGCCCGTTGCGCCGGGCGGCCCGTACATGCATGGCCAGCTCGTCGTAGTGCCCGTGCGCGACCAGCGCGGTGAGGGTGATCATGCTGCGTTCGCGGCGGGAGAGGGTGGGGTCGGTCCAGATCTCGCCCCAGGCGTAGCGCGAGATGAAGTCCTGGAAGCGGGCCGTGAAGGGGGTCTGGCGGGCCTGTGCCCGGTCGACGTGTGCGTCGCCCAGCACCTCCCGGCGCACCGCCATGCCCCGCCTGGCACCGCCGTCGAGGTGGGAGCGGAGCGCGGTGAGGACGGCCTCGGGGCACTGCGCGGGCGCCAGATGCGAGGCGCCGGGCAGCTCGACCAGCGTGGCCGCCGGCACCGCGTCCGCGATCTCCCGCAGATGCGGCGGCGGGGTCGCGGGGTCCTGACGGCCCGCGATCAGCAGGGTGCGTACGGCGATCTCGCCGAGCCGGTCGCGCAGGTCGAAGGCGGCCAGCGCGTCGCAGCAGGCGGCATACGCCTCCGGGTCCACCGTCCGCTGGTCCTCGACGAGGCGCGGCACGGTGAAGCCGGGCGTGAACCAGCGGGTGCCCGCGTTGTCCGCCAGCCACTCCACGCCCTCCCGGCGGACCCGCTCGGCCCGCTCCTCCCAGGGCCTGGCCCCGTTGAAGTGGGCGGACGAGCAGATTACGGCCAGGCTCTCCAGCCGGCCCGGGTGGTGGACGGCAAGGTGCAGCCCGATCGCACCGCCCAGTGACACCCCGGCATACCCGAACCGCTCGATGCCGAGCGAGTCGGCGAGCGCGAGCACCAGGTCGGCGAGGTCACCGACGGTCGCCCCCGCCTTGATCAGATCCGGTGCCGAACCGCCGTGCCCCGGTAGGTTCCAGCGCACCACCCGGTGGCCGGTCGACAGTTCGGGCGCCACCGCGTCCCACAGCGCGTACGAGGTGCCGAGCGACGGCCCGAGCAGCAGCGGGGGAGCGGAAGCAGGGCCTTCGGCACGGTGGTTGAGGAGGTTCTCGGTCAACGTCGCTCCAGTGCACGATCGGTGAGAGCGCCGGCGGAGCCGGGGTAGCGGGCGGGGTCGGTCAGGTCGTCGAGGTCGACGTCCGTCAACTCGGGCTCCTCCGCGAGGAGTTCGCGCAGCGTGCGCTGCTCGGTGTAGGTGCGGCGGGCGAGCTCGGTGAGCAGCTCCTTCGCCCGGGCCCGGCCGAGCACGGGAGCCAGTGCGGCGGACAGCCGCTCGGAGACGATCAGACCGCGGGTGAGATCCAGGTTCCGGCGCATCGCCTCCGGATGCACCCGCAGCCCCTCCGCCAGCTCCGCCGCGTCCCGGGCCGCGCCTCCGACGGCGCGCATTAGATCCCGCAACGGCTCCCACTCGGCGTGCCAGGCACCGGCCGGCCGCTCGTCCTCCGCGACCAGGGAGCCGTACAGGACGGCCGCGAGCTGCGGGGCCCGCCGGGCTGCGGCCGCGATGAGCGTGGACCGCACGGGGTTCGCCTTGTGCGGCATCGCCGACGAGCCGCCGCCGCTGCCCTCGGAGAGCTCACCGATCTCGGTGCGGGACAGGGTCAGTACATCCACGGCGATCTTGCCCAACGCCCCGGCCGTGAAGGCGAGGCACCCGGCGAGATCGGCGACGGGGGTACGCAGGGTGTGCCACGGCAACAGGGGAGCGGCGAGGGCGAGTTCACGCGCGTACGCCTGCGGCAGCTCTTCCGCGTGTTCCGCGCCGTACGCTCCGAAAGCCGCCAACGTGCCCGCCGCGCCCCCGAGCTGCGCGGGCAGTGACTCACGGACCCGGGCCATACGGTCCCAGGCGTCGAGGACCAGCGAACGCCAGCCGGCCGCCTTCAGCCCGAAGGTCGTCGGTACGGCGTGCTGGGTGAGCGTGCGGCCCGGCATCGGCGTGTCGCGGTGCTCGGCGGCCAGCCGGGCCAGCGCCTGCTCGGTGCGCCGGAGGTCGGCGAGGACCAGGTCCAGGGTGCGGGCGGCGACCAGCATTGTCGCCGTGTCCATGATGTCCTGGCTGGTGGCGCCCCGGTGCACATACGGCCCGTACTCCGCGCCGACCGCCTGCGTCAGATCGGCGACCAGCGGGATGACCGGGTTGCCGCCGGCGCGGGCCCGCGCCGCGAGGGCGCCGACGTCGAAGCGGTCCGGATCGGCCGCCTCGGTCACGGCCGCCGCGGCCTCGGCAGGGGCCAGCCCCAGGGCGGCCTGTGCCCTGGTGAGGGCCGCCTCCGCGTCAAGGAGCGCCCGCAGCCAGGCGCCGTCTCCGGTCGCGGACGCGACGGCGGAACCGGCCCACCCGGGGCCGAGCAGCCCGGCGTCACCGCCGCCATAGCTCAGTGATGTCACTGGAACTCCAGGAAGACCGTTTCGCCCTCGCCCTGAAGGCGGATGTCGAAACGGTAGGTCCCCCGGCCCTCGTCGCCGGCGATCAGCGTGTCGCGCCGCTCGCCCACCCGGGTGAGCAGCGGGTCCGCGGCGAGCGCGGTGTCGTCGCCGGGCGGATAGATCCGGGTGAACAGGTGCGTGAGCAGGCCGCGGGCGAAGACGCACACGCTGATGTAGGGCGCGCTGCCGCCGCGGGCGCCGGGCCGCAGCGTCCGCGCGTACCAGTGCCCGTTGGCGTCCGTCTGGATCCGGCCCCAGCCGGTGAACTCCACGCCGTTGCGGCCGAGGTAGTCACCGGTCGCCGGGTCGCGCCGGATCGAACCGTCCGTCGTGGACACGTTCCCGTCCGGGTCGGCGCCCCACAGCTCCACGAAGGCGTCCGGCAGCGGCTTGCCCTCCCCGTCGAGGACGTACCCGTGGACCGTGATCGTGTCCGGGTGGCCGAGGGGCGCGATCTCCTCGCCGCCGCGGAACGGCAGCGCATAGCCGTAGAACGGGCCGACCGTGTGCGACGGGGTGGGCAGCACCTGCTCCGGGCTGTTTGTGTCGATCTTCGTCATGGCAGGTCAGCGTCCTTCTTCGAGCCAGGTGGCGTGCGGGCCGTCCAGCACGATGTCCCAGTGGTAGCCCAATGAGAACTCCGGCACGGACAGGCTGTGGTCGTAGGTCGCGACCAGGCGCTGCCGGGCCGCGTCGTCCGTCACCGACTGGATGATCGGGTCGTACGGGAACAACGGGTCGCTCGGGAAGTACATCTGCGTCACCAGCCGCTGGGTGAACGCCGTACCGAACATCGAGAAATGGATGTGCGCCGGACGCCAGGCGTTGACGTGGTTGCGCCAGGGGTAGGGGCCCGGCTGGATGGTGGTGAAGCGGTAGCAGCCCTCGGCATCGGTGATGGTACGGCCGACACCCGTGAAGTTCGGGTCCAGCGGGGCGTCGTGCTGCTCGCGCTGGTGGGCGTACCGGCCGGCCGAGTTGGCCTGCCAGATCTCGATCAGCTGCCCGCGGATCGGCCGGCCGTCCCGGTCAAGGAGCCGCCCGGACACGGCGATGCGCTCGCCGATCGGCTCACCGGTGTGCTGCCGGGTGAGATCGTTGTCGATCTCGGTGATGTCCCGCTCCCCGAAGGCGGGCGAGTGCAACTCCACCAGCTCCGGGTCCTTGCTGGTGTCGATGGCGACCAGGGGTTGTGTGGGATACCGAAGGACGGAAGAGCGGTACGGGGCGTAGTCCCGACGGGGGTGGTGCTCGACGGGGGCGCCTTCGGCGACGCGCTTCTCGTAGTCGGCATGCCTGGCGGCGATTTCGAGGTCGATGTCAGCTTGGGTGAGAGTCACTGAAAGTCCTAGCTGTAAGCGCCCCGGGGGCGCGGGGCTGTATCGATGTGCGGCTCCGCCGCGTGGGCGCGACCAGCCACGACGCACCCGCGGGTGCCGGACTGGCCGTTTATCGCTCAAGAACCAGCGCGAGCCCTTGCCCGACACCGATGCACAGCGTGGCAACACCAGTACCGCTCCCTTGTCGCGCGAGCTGATGCGCAACGGTGCCGGCAAGCCGCGCCCCGGACGCGCCGAGGGGATGGCCGAGAGCGATGGCCCCACCTTGCGGATTGAGAACAGCCGGATCGAACTCCGGCCACTCCGCCACGCACCCCAGCACCTGCGCCGCGAACGCCTCGTTCAGTTCGAGCACGTCGAGATCCGCAAACCCCTTCCCGGCCTTGCCCAGCGCACGGTGCACGGCTTCCACCGGCGCGAGCCCGAAGTAGTCCGGGTCGATCGCCGAGACACCGGTCGCGCTGACCCGGGCCAGCGGCTCCCGCCCGACCGCCTTGAGCCCCTCCTCGTCGGTCAGCAGCAGCGCCGCCGCACCGTCGTTGAGTGGCGACGCGTTGCCCGCGGTCACCGTCCCGCCCTCCGTGCGGAAGGACGGCTTCAGCTTGGCCATCGCGGTGAGGGAGGCGTCCGGCCGTACGCACTCGTCCGCGCCGAAGACCACCGGCTCACCCTTGCGCTGCGGAATGGATACCGGGGCCAACTCGGCGTTGAACAGCCCCTGTTGCTGGGCCGCCGCGGCCTTCTGATGGGAGGCGAGGGCGAACTCGTCCTGCTGTTCGCGGCTGATCTTGTGCTTGTCGGCGATGAGTTCCGCGCTCTCACCGAGCGGGATGGTCCACTGCGGGTCCATCCTCGGGTTGACCATGCGCCAGCCCAGTGTGGTCGAGTACAGCTCGATGTGGCCTGCCGGGAAGGGCCGGTCGTTCTTGGGCAGCACGTACGGCGCGCGGGTCATCGACTCGACGCCGCCCGCCACGGCGATCGACGCATCGCCGACCGCGATCGCGCGGGCCGCCTGGATGACCGCTTCGAGCCCCGACGCGCACAGCCGGTTGACGGTGACGCCCGGCACGCTGGTCGGCAGACCGGCCAGGAGCGCGGCCATCCGGCCCACGTTGCGGTTCTCCTCGCCGGCGCCGTTTGCGTTGCCGAAGTAGACGTCCTCGATCCGGGCAGGGTCCAGGTCCGGTGTGCGGGAGAGGAGTTCACGGACCGCGTGGGCGGCCAGGTCGTCCGGACGTACGCCCGCGAGACCGCCGTTGTAACGGCCGATCGGCGTCCGCACCGCGTCGACGATGTACACCGTGTTCACAGCAGACCCTCCAGGACAGTGAGTTTCGCGTCGGTCTTGGCGGCGATCTCCTCGACGCCGACCCCGGGTGCGGTCTCGACGAGGACGAGTCCGTCGTCCGTGACGTCCAGGACACCCAGGTCGGTGATGATCCGGTCGACGCATGCCTTGCCGGTCAGCGGCAGCGCGCACTCGGTGAGGATCTTCGGCGAGCCGTCCTTCGCCGTGTGCGTCATGACGACGATGACCGTGCGGGCGCCGTGGAC
Source organism: Streptomyces sp. NPDC096040 (assembly GCF_040303265.1). Lineage (NCBI taxonomy): Bacteria > Bacillati > Actinomycetota > Actinomycetes > Kitasatosporales > Streptomycetaceae > Streptomyces > Streptomyces sp. NPDC096040. Next base: position 7,796 of record NZ_JBEOTA010000012.1, on the reverse strand, counting down.
GAGGTCCATCGCGCCGCCGATCCCGGTGACCAGCTTCCCGGGGATGGCCCAGTTGGCCAGGTCCCCGCTCGCGGAGACCTGCATCGCGCCCAGCACCGCGACATCGATGTGCCCGCCGCGGATCATCGAGAACGACAACGCCGAGTCGAAGAAGGAGGCCCCCGGCAGGACCGTCACCGTCTCCTTGCCCGCGTTGATCAGATCCGGGTCGACGGCGTCCTCGGTGGGGTACGGGCCGGTGCCCAGGATGCCGTTCTCCGACTCCAGGACCACCTCCACGCCCTCGGGCAGATAGTTCGGGATCAGTGTGGGCAGGCCGATGCCGAGATTGACGTACTGCCCGTCCCTCAGTTCGCGGGCCGCCCGCGCCGCCATCTGCTCACGGGTCCAGGCCATCAGCTGCTCACCGTCCGCTGCTCGATCTTCTTGTCCGCCGCCTGCTCCGCCGTCAGCGCGACCACCCGCTGGACGAAGATCCCTGGCAGATGAACCGCGTCCGGGTCGATCTCGCCGGGCTCCACCAGTTCCTCCACCTCCGCGATCGTGACCTTGCCGGCCATCGCGGCGAGCGGGTTGAAGTTCCGGGTGGACTTGTTGAAGACCAGGTTCCCGTGCCGGTCGCCCTTCGCCGCCCGTACCAGGGCGAAGTCCGTACGGATCCCACGCTCCAGGACGTACTCGGTGCCGTCGAACTCCCGGACCTCCTTCGCCGGCGAGGCCAGGGCGACGCCTCCGGAGCCGTCGTAGCGCCAGGGCAGCCCGCCCTCCGCGACCTGCGTGCCCACCCCGGCCGGGGTGTAGAAGGCGGGGATCCCGGCGCCGCCCGCGCGCAGTCGCTCGGCGAGAGTGCCCTGCGGGATCAGCTCCACCTCCAGCTCACCCGCCAGATACTGACGCGCGAACTCCTTGTTCGCCCCGATGTAGGAGCCGGTCACCCGGGCGATCCGGCCCGCCGCCAGCAGTACCGCGAGCCCCGTGTCCATCGCCCCGCAGTTGTTCGAGACCACCGACAGGCCGCTCACCCCGCGCTCGTACAACGCCCCGATCAGCACGTTCGGAACACCGCTCAGCCCGAATCCGCCGACCGCGAGCGACGCGCCCTCCGGCACGTCGGCCACCGCCTCCGCGGCCGTGGCGACCACCTTGTCCATCCGTGAAGCCCCGTCTCTTCCTGGCGCCCGGGTGACGCGCTCCGCGTCTGATCAATCAGCGAATTAATCAGGGTACTGATTATTTCAGCGAGATATCTTTCACGCTGCCACCCGCGTCCCCACCCGTCAAGACCTCAGACGATGGCAGACGGGTATACAGACAGGATGGCTGGCCGCGGGTATCGTTCAGTGCACCAACGAATTCAGATCATGGGAGTGCATATGGCCGCGGTGGACCTCACCACCCACCCCGGGCACCTGGCCCGGCGGCTTCAGCAGGCCCACTACCTGCTGTGGAACACGATGGTCTCGGAGGAGATCACCTCGCCGCAGTTCGCCGTCCTGAACGCGCTCGTCGCCGAGCCGGGGCTGGACCAGCGCACGGTGGGGGAGCGGGTGGGTCTGGACCGGTCGACCATCGCCGAGGTCATCAGCCGGCTCGGCCGGCGCGCGCTCCTCGACAAGGTGCGCGACCCGCAGGACGGCCGCCGTTTCCTGCTGCGCCTCACCGACGACGGGCTGCGCACCCACCGCAAGCTCACCGTGCGCACCGCCCGGATGAACCAGGTCTTCCTGGCCCCGCTCTCGGCCGAGGAGCAGACCCAGTTCTTCGATCTGATCCGCCGGGTCTCGGACGCGGCGGAGGGGCTGCGCAATCCCACGGAACCCCTCGTCCCGCAGGCCTAGGCCTTCGCGAACACCACCCACACCTGCCCGGCGGCGAAGTCCACGGGACGGCCGTCCGGTCCGGTGAACGTCGTACCGTCCGTGGCCGCCCGCCGCGTCCAGGTGGCCACGAACGAGCGTCCGTCCCGCAGCACTTCGGCCTTCCCCGACCCCACCGTCTCGGTGAACGGCGTGTAGTTGCCGAGCACGTCGTGATACCTGGACGTGCGCACCCGCACGTGCTGCACCACGACCGTCGCGGCCGCCACCCGCTTCCCGGCCGTCGTCCGGGCCGGGGTGCCGTCCATCGACACCAGCCAGCGCTTTTGGTCGGCCGACCAGGTGAAGGTGAAGCGGGCCACCGGGTACCGCACGGTGCGCGTGGTCGTGACCGTGCCGCCGGCCGGGGCCGGGCCGTAGCGGAAGCCGGTGGTGAGCGCCGCCCTGCCGGGCACCCCGGCCATCAGCCTGGCCGGGCGGAGATACAGGTTGTGCGGGGCCGGCTTCTCGCTGCCCCGGTAGTAGGCGTGGGACGCGGCCTCGGGTGTCTCCGGCCGCAGCGGCGCCTGGTCGATCAGCGGGAGCAGCTTGTGCTGGGCACCCGAGAACGCGAGCGTCGGCCGGTCGAACTGACGCAGCAGTTCCAGGTCGGACTCGCGAGCGCTGCGGACCGGGCCGACGGCGTCGGGGAGTTGAGTGGCGTACACCGCCATCAGCCGGCTGAGCCCGCCCTCCACCTGCTCCGCGTACACCACGTCCGCCGAGTCCAGCCCTGTCTGCGGGCGCGCCGCGGCAACGTTGTCGATCTTCACGGCCAGTACGGAGCCGGTGCCGGCGGTGTGCTGCCCGTCCGGTGCCTGGCTGCCGTGCGATGCGCGGCCGTCGTCCGGTGTGCCGTGCCGGGTGCAGCCGGCCGTGAGGGAGGCCGCCATCACGGCCGCGGCCAGCGTTGCCGTCAGCGCGGTCCGGCGCGTCGGCGCCCTGTGTCGCATGCCCACCGTTGCCACCCCGTTCGTCCCCTTGATTGTGTGCTCATCGGCTCATCGGTGGCCATACCCGGTCGAAGCCGATCACGGACCGCCGGATGACCCGACGGAGGGTGAGGGGGGCGTTGGGGCTACGCCCCCAGGATCTCCGTGAGGTCGTAGCGCACAGGTTCCTCCAGCTGGGCGTAGGTGCAGCTCTCCGGTGTGCGGTCCGGGCGCCAGCGGCGGAAGCGGGCCGTGTGGCGAAAGCGGGCGCCGTTCTCCATATGGTCGTACGCCACCTCGGCCACCCGCTCCGGCCGCAGCGGCACCCAGGACAGGTCCTTCTTGCCCGACCAGCGGCTCGGCGCGCCGGGCAGCCGGGCCGACTCATGGGCGGCCTCCTCCGCCCAGGCGGCCCACGGATGCCCGGAGACGTCGTCCATGCGCAGCGGCTCCAGTTCCTCGATCAACTCGGCCCGCCGCTTCATGGGGAACGCGGCCGACACGCCCACGTGCTGCAGGGCGCCCCGGTCGTCGTACAGTCCCAGCAGCAGCGAGCCGACCACGGGGCCGCTCTTGTGCAGGCGGTAGCCCGCCACCACGACGTCGGCGGTCCGCTCGTGCTTGACCTTGAACATGGCGCGCTCGTCTTGGAGATAGCGCAGGGTGAGCGGTTTGGCGATGACCCCGTCGAGACCGGCCCCCTCGTACTGCTCGAACCACTGCCGGGCCACGTCTACATCGGTTGTCGCCGGCGCCAGGTGCACCGGCGGGGCGACCCCGGCCAGCGCCCTGGTGAGCAGGGCGCGGCGGTCGGTCAGCGGAACCTCCAGCAGGGACTCGTCCGCCAGCGCCAGCAGATCGAAGGCGACGAAGGAGGCGGGCGTCCGTTCCGCCAGGGTGCGCACCCGGGAGTCCGCCGGATGGATCCGCTCGGTCAGCGCGTCGAAGTCCAGCCGGCCTTCCCGGGCGATCACGATCTCCCCGTCCAGCACGCACCGCTCGGGCACCCGCTCCTTCAGTGCCCCTACCAGCTCTGGAAAGTACCTGGTCAACGGCTTCCCGGTGCGGCTGCCGAGCTCCACCTCGGCGCCGTCCCGGAACACGATCGCGCGAAAGCCGTCCCACTTCGCCTCGTACTGCATGTCCGGCGGGATCGTCGCCACCGACTTGGCGAGCATCGGCTTCACGGGTGGCATCACCGGCAGATCCATGCCACAAGCTTACCGACCGTCTTTCGGGGTCCGTGGGATTCCGCTGAGTCCAATCAGTGCAGCTCAGCGCCCCACGGCCCAGCCCTTCGCACTCAGTGTGCGAGAGGTCTGTGAGACGGCGGGGCGACCCGGAGCCGGTGTGAGAGACCGACATCGGGCCTTGATTCAGCACCTTCCAGATCAAGGTGCCGGCTCCGTGGAAAACGTACCCGTCCTTCGCAGTGAACTCGACGAGACCGCCCCTCGCCCCGTCGCCATCGCCCGTCAGCTTCTCGTCGAGACGGACGGTCTCGACTACACCGAGCTGAACCAGACGGACCTCAGCCTCATCGGGCGGTACGAGGTCGTTATCGCCATGCTGATCATCGCGGTCGAGGACGCGGCCGAGCACGACCACCGAGACCGCCGACCCCACCCGCGCCTGGCTGCGGGAAGTTCCCTCTTCGCCGGTATCGCCCTCACCGCGACCGCCGAGTAGGAGCTGGGCCGCCGCCTCGGGGCCAAGCCCCCGATCGCCGCCATGCTGCCCGTCGCCATCGACGCGTACGTCGCCGCGCACGCCCTCGCGGGAGTCATCGACGTGACCTCACCGGCACGAGCAGGGAGACGACCACCACGAGACGGAACTGCCGTTCGCCTGGGTCGACGTCACGGCCACTCAGACGACCAGCAAGGTGACCACTTCCCTCCCCGCCGCCAACCCCCGGAAGGTGGTGACGCAGGTGGTCACCCTCACCCCTGCTGAGCTGCGCAAAAGGGATCTCAAGCCGAACCGGGAAGTGGTCACCGATACCGGACGGAAGGTGACCGTCGAGCGCCTGCGTTCGGAGTTCGACCTGTCCCGCCGTGCAGCCGCCGAACCGCGGCGCGAGTTCGTCGGTGGGAGGCGGTCATGAACATCCCCGACCACACGCCGTCGTGTGACCACCTTCAGCCGATCGGTATGACTGGACCGGCCAGCCGATCTACCCGTGGCCGGTCACCCCGGCGCCGGTACCGCTGACGCCGATCAAGGCGTACCCGGTCGGTACGTACGTCGGCATCGGCTGCCTCGGCGTCGTCGCTCTGGCGGTCGTCGGCACGGTCCTGGTGGCCGTCCTTGTCGGCCTGTCCATCGCCCTCGTGGTGCTGGCCATCGCCGTCGTCGCCCTGACCATCTGCGTCCTGGTGCTGCGCTCGATGTGGCGCGACTACCACGGGGGCCGCTGACGTCCGGCCGGGAGCAACAGCATCGATTCCAGCATTTCAGACAAATATCACACCTTTAGTCCGGAGCGGAAAGAAGGACGTCAGTGGCGTCTTATGGCTGTTGGCGCAATGAGGTCAATCGGCACTGATGGCCCTGTCCTGGGCGAGAGTTGAGCGTTCGGTCCAGTGTCGGGACGTCGCCATGGATCGTGTCGGATGAGCCGTCGGACCGGCTGGAGCCGAACCGCTGCTGCCGCCTTCGGATCGGCAGGAGGCTCTATCGACCGCCAAATTGAAAGATCCACCCACTTTCCTCGTAATTCTTACTCTTCGGGTATATAGGAAATCAAAAAACAAAGCACACCTCTGAAAGTGTGAATGAAACAGTAAAACTACGCTCATCGCCCACGCCCTGCGGAGGGCAGTGGAGAGGGAACCGGACAAGCCGAAAGAGGCGTTCCAGACGCACTCGACGAGCCCATAGCCTTCTGATAGGTTCATGATCGTTTCGCCGGACAATTGCACGAGTAGTCAAGGATGGCTAATTTCGGCGCGCAAGATAGTTACAATTTGGTCAGCCTTGCAGTCGCGCTGGGGCTGAGTCTTGTAATTGCCCCTTCCGGGCGACTTCACTTCTGAGTACTGGAAGCACAGCGGCTCCTCCGTCACCGTGAAGCTTGGCGTGCAATTCAAGAACTCGGATGGCCACACTTACGACCCCGATTGGATCGCCACCAAGACCGCCGGCAGGGCGACCATGCTGTCCGGTGGCACAACCTACATCAGCAAGTGGCTCTGCTACTAAGCCCACGTGATACCTTGCGGCCGGTCGGCGCCCGAGCCGACCGGCCGCAAAGGGGCTCGGCGAAAGTTCACATATGTGGCAATTGGTTCTCTGCATAACGCCCGTTAGCGTCGCCGTCGGGCTCTTGGCCTGTCTCCTCGCCTGCATGGCCGGCTTCGGGATGGAAAAGAAGAGCGAGAGCTTCCGATCCGGGGCGCGCGCTCTATTGCTATTCTTTGTTGCAATTGCCCTTATGGCCACGATCACCTCCGATCAAGCCATAGGTTCGGGTGATAGCACGGTCTGGATCATTCCAGGTCAGGGCATCTTCTTTGACTATTCAACCATGGGTAGCATGGAGCGCTCTATGTATATTCGCCAACAGGTAGCGAATGCCGCGATGTTTATCCCTGTCGCCATTTCTTATCGATTCGCTTACCCGCGTACCAGTGGTATCGTCGCGATTTCTGTCGGCTGCGCATTGAGCATCGCAATCGAATTCATGCAGTGGCTCATGAAAGCTGGACGGGTCGTCGATATCGATGATGTGATCGTGAATACGTGCGGAACAGTGCTCGGGGTTCTGCTGTACACGCTCGCCAACTATCTGGTTTCGCCACAGTTGAAATCACGTGTCCGACGCCGCAGCCAGACACGGCAGCCCTGACAATGGTTAACACGATGAGCCGAGTTGTCGGTGGGTGATCAGGCAGCAGGCGAGTTCGAGGAAGGCTTCGTGGATGTCGGCCCGTCGTTTCCAGCGGATGCGTAGGCGTCGGCAGCCGTGGAGCCAGGCGAAGGTGCGCTCGGCAACCCACCGGTAAGTGCCCGGACCGGTGCAAGATCGTCCGACACTGCCGCGGACCGGCGGGATCGCGTGTAGTTCCTTAGCGGGACTTCAAACTTGAGCGGTGCGCGCGCTGGTGACGGGGCGGTAGTAGCTGTCGCCAGGGACGGTGATTGGCGGATCCGTGCCAGGTCGAGCGGCTGCGATCAGCGTCTTTCGCGGTCGTGAGTGGCACGCATCCGCCAATCTCGCGACGACTCCACCGCTCAATTGCGAAGACCCTCCTTAGCCTCAATACCGGTAACTTAGGGCTTTGGTGTTCGCTTGACCTGTTTGGGTTTGGTGGCGCCAACGAGGGTGGTGGCTGCGGCGGGTGGGCGATCTGCTGCCCGGTGGACGGCGCGTTTGAGGGGCCGGCTGGCGACTTTGCATTTGATGACGCGGGGGTTGGCCCGGCGGCGGCGTCGTGGCAGGAGGCGTTCCAGGAGTTCAGCGTGGGTGGCTTTGACCGCGCGGAGGAGTCGGCCGGGGGGAAAACGCCGCCTGGTCGGTGACCTGGCGGCGCACGACGCGCAGTGAGCGGGTGAAGGAGATCCGGTCGGGGTCCCGGTCGGCTTGTCGTGCGGCCTGGTGCATCAGGTGCCGGATGGCGTGGTGGACGAGGAGGAAGCCGTAAAGTTCCTGCTCGGCCCCGTCAGGGTGCTGCGAACGCAGTACCAGGTGCGGCCCGCCGAGGTGGGTCTTGATTTCGTCGAGGGTGGACTCGAACTCCCATCGCTGGGCATAGAGAGCGGCCAGTTCCGCGGCCGGGGCCATGTGCGGGTCGAGGATCGTGGTGAGGAGCCGGTAGACGCCCTCATGGCCGGCGATGGTGTACTCCACCGCCCGTACTGGCACCCCACGACGGGTGTGGTGGATGTCGCTGCGGTCGAAGATCTCCGTGAGGTAGGAGCCGTCCGGCAGTTGCTCGACCACCGGCAGCACGAGGTCTTTGCGTACCCGCCACAGCAGGTCCGCTCCCGTGGCCGCGGCGGTGCG